>JAGGSD010000006.1 GCA_021159265.1 Syntrophobacterales bacterium
TTCTTTTTCGTGTTTTCGTACTTTCGTGTTTTCGTGATAAAAATATATCCTCTTTAGTTCCGGCTTGTTCGGGTTAGGAAAAAGATAAAAGGCTCAAGGTCAAAGAAATAATATGTAACATTTGATTACTGACCTTATTAGCCTTGGACCTTGAGCCTTGGACCTTTAACCTTTTATCTTTTGTCCTACATCATCATCCCGATAGTAAATTCCCACCTGCTTGCGGATTCATCGTCCTTTCTGTCAAGGACGTGGCCCCACTCCAGTCTTAAAGGACCGATGGGAGAATACCAGCGGATCCCTGCTCCCGCCGTTCGTCTCATGTCATCAAGGTGATAACCATTTTCCCAGGCATTACCCGTATCATAAAATAAAACACCCTTCATGCCGGCCTTCTTGAGGAGTGGAAAGATAAATTCAAAGTTGAAGCAAAGCATGGTTTTCCCTCCCATGACATCATCACTGTCGGGAAATTTGGGCCCTACATTTCTCAACCCTCTCAGAGAGTTCATGCCTCCCAGGAAAAAACGCTCGTATATGGGTATCTTTGTGTCCTCATTCTTATGCATAAATCCCGCCCGTCCTTTAACCGCGAATACATTATCCAGAGGAAGGGGAAAGAACCAGGTGGAACTGCCGGTATATTTTGTGAAACTGGTATCTCCCTGCAGTATCCCGCCGGTGTATTCTATGGATACTTTGTTTTTAGAAC
The DNA here is from genome assembly GCA_021159265.1 of Syntrophobacterales bacterium. GTDB lineage: Bacteria > Desulfobacterota > Syntrophia > Syntrophales > UBA6807 > UBA3084. The sequence continues at coordinate 713 of JAGGSD010000006.1, forward strand.
CTTTGGTGGGAAACATGAAATTGTTTGACGTATTCCTGGAAAGAGTCACGGTAATACCACTGGATGTTATTTCGCCCTCCTGTTCTTTAATCCATCGTGACGCATCTTCGTCAATATTTCTGACATCATTTGTCGAAAAGCTGTATCCAATGTATCCTTTTACATATTCCCAGAGAGGATAACCAAGCGTTGTCGTAAAACCTTTTGTGCTCAGATCGTAACTGTCATAATCCTTTTCAGTATTCCAGAGATCGAATTTACTCCACAACGGCATGTCAAAAAGCCATGGTTCTGTAAAGGATAATTCGTAATTCTTTGTTTCTGATCCGAGGTAGGCGCTCAAACTCAGTGTTTGCCCTCTTCCGAAGAGGTTTCGCTGGGCCACCTGGGCCATAATGACAGCTTTGTCTGCAGCGCTGTATCCGGCGCCAACGCTGAACATTCCAGTGGGTTTTTCCTTGACCTGTATATTAACATCCGTCAAATTTGTTTCAGATCCCTTTTCCGTTTGAAAGTTAATCTCTTCAAAATAACTCAACCGGGTCAGATTCATATAGCTTTTTTTTAATTTTTCACGGCTGTATAAATCACCTTCAACTACTGCCAGCTCTCTTCTTATGACCTTATCTCTCGTCTTTGTATTGCCGGTTATCGATATCCTATTGAAATATACAATATTCCCCTTATCTATGTGATATATCACATCGACTTTTTGATCTTTTTCCCGGGTGATAGTCTCCGGTGTAACATTGGCGTAGGCATAACCTTCATTATTACAGGCTTCCGACAGTAAATCAATATCCTTCATGATAGATTCTCTGTCAAAATAATCTTTTTTGTTAATATGCAGTTTTTCCAGAAGATCGGCACGGGGAACGGAAAGCATATCGCCCGTAATTCCGACTTTTCCGACTTGAAATTGTTTTCCTTCCATGACAGTTATTTTGATATAAATTCCCTTTTTGTCATGGGTTATTTCCGGCTCACCAATCTGAGCGTTTATGTAACCGTTATTATGGTAAAAGGCTTTCAGCTTATTTATATCTTGTTTCAATTTACTCATTTTGAGAAGACCCGAATCTGAAAAAAAGTGAAAGAACCCCTTTTCAGTGACTTCCATCATATCTTTCAATTCATCATCAGTATATGTTTTGTTTCCTTCAAAGGAAATCTTTTCTATGCGAAGCTTTTTATTCTCCGTTATATTAAAAATGACCCGGGTACCTTTATTGCCTGTTTTTTCTATCTTATAACTAACATTTGCGTTAAGATAACCTTTGTCATGATACAGGGTTTTGATGTTTTCGACATCCGACTTTACCTCCTTCAAGTTCAGGATTTGTTTGGGTTTGACAGTCATAACCCCTTCTATGTCGTCTTTATCTATGTCATCGTTTCCTCTTATCTCAATCCTGGATATTAAGGGTTTTTCCTGTAAGATGAATGTTATGATTTTCCCGCCGGGGGCATCGGACACCTCTACTTTCACATCACTGAAGTAACCCATTTTGTAAATAGCTTTTATGTCTGATGATAGTTTTCTTTCAGAAAGGAGCTTTCCTTTCTCACTTTTTAGAACATTGTATATAGCCCCGCTTTCAACTCTGTGGTTACCTTTAAACTCTATTTTTTTTATCGTCTGTTTAACAAAAATTCTCAGTAGTATTTTGTCGGTCAGTTTTGCAGCGATAGCGCCGATACTTTCTTTGCCTGTGCCACCGGCAAATATACCGCTTATGGTTTTTCTGTCTTTAACATCTGCAACGGTAACGTCTACACTGATCAAATTTCCCAGACGAGTGAGACTGCCCATGACCACAAAATCGGCGCTGATTTTTTTTCCGATGACAAAGGCCAGTTCCCTGTCTATTTGTTCCCCTTCAAGCAAGCTCAAAAAAGCATCTTTATTGATAACTCGAATGTATTCTGCTTTCGATAATTCAGTAGTCAGGCGATCCGTTATCTGGCTTTTAAGGGGAAGAACATCCGATTTGCTGTGGATTTCGAAGGGGAATACGGCAATTTTTTTAGCATCTTCTGCAAAAGAATATTTTTGAAAAAGTAACGATAAGACTAATGCAGATATAAAAAAGAGGATTCTAAATTTAAGAAAAATTTTCATGTTATAGATTACAGACCCTTCCATCCTGCAGACCGATGGTACGGGACATGCGATCGGCCAGGTGTTTATTATGCGTTACAATTACCAGGGTAATGTCCTTTGTTTTGTTCAGGTCAAGTAAGATATCGTGTATTTTTTCTCCTGTTTTGGTGTCAAGATTTCCCGTTGGTTCATCCGCTAACAGGATCCCGGGTTCCATTATCAGAGCTCTTGCTACGGCGACCCTCTGCTGCTCTCCACCGGAAAGCTCACCAGGTTTATGCACCAATCTATCACCGAGTCCCAGCTCAGTCAAGGCAATCTCTGCTTTCTCCCTGGCTTCCTGCATAGGCACGCCGTTTATCAAAGCAGGCATCATGGTATTCTCCAGGCTGGTAAACTCGGGCAGGAGGTGATGGGACTGAAAGACAAATCCTATTTCTTTATTTCTATATTCAGCCTGTTTTTGTTCATTCCACCCAAAGACATCAACATTATTATAAAGGATGTGACCGGAGGTGGGATGATCGAGAATCCCGAGTATAGTAAGAAAAGTGCTTTTCCCCGCACCGGAAACACCGAGAATTGCCAGAGATTCTCCCCGGTTGATTTCAAGATTGACGTCTTTCAGCACCTCTATTTTATTTCCATCCTTTATAAAGGTTTTCCCCAAATTACTGACTTCTATCATTACCCTTAGTCCTCATTACTCATTGCTCGTTGCTCATCACTCAGCCCTTTGTCCTTTTCTATTCATGACTCTGTTGATTTATGAGGATTTTCGTTCAAGATCAAGGCATGCGAAAAAATAACCGCAGGCATATAGTTGATATTCCGAGGATTATTTTTTGAGCATAACGCAGAGATTGGGCGAAAAGACCTTAAATCAACAGAGTCATTCATATCTCAGGGTTTCTGCCGGATCGAATTTTGACGCCTTCCATGAAGGATAAATCGTTGCCAGAAAACATATCAGCATGGTTGCCAGAACAATAATTGAGACATCGGAGTAATTTATCCGGGAGGGAAGTTCGCTCAGATAGTACACATCTCCGGGTAATATTTTGAATCCAAACAGGTTTTCTATGAACAAAGATAGTTTTTCAACATTAAGCGCAACAACAACTCCCCCGATACAACCCAGGACAGTGCCGATAGCGCCTATAATAATTCCCTGCAACATAAATATTTTCATGATGCTTTTGGATGTTGCGCCCATTGCTTTCAATATGGCGATATCTTTTGTTTTTTCCATAACAACCATAATCAGGGTAGTTATTATATTAAAAGCGGCTACCAGAACGATAAGGCTGAGGATAATAAACATGACTCTTTTTTCCAATCTAAGCGCCGCGAAGAGATTTTTATTCATTTGCATCCAGTTCCTTGCCCAGTATGGATATCCCAGTTTTTTTTCGATCCTTTCGGCAATATCTCCCGCCTTGTAAATATCGTTTACCCTGATCTCGACTCCCGTGACATTTCTTTTCATATTCAAGAAATTCTGGCACTCTGACAGAGAAAGAAAAGCCAGCGACGAATCGTATTCATAAAATCCTGATTCGAATATCCCAACGACGATAAATTTCTTGATACGCGGGACAATTCCCATTGGTGTGGGAATACCCATAGGTGATAATACATCAACCTTATCATTAAGAAACAGCCCAAGGTTTTTAGATAATTCTTTCCCGATAACAATACCGGGCAGGCCGCCTGTTCCATTTTTCTTTTCTGAAAGGGCCTGGATACTTCCTTCCACAAATTTCCCGATATTTATTACCTTAAGGACGCTGTCAGTCGATATCCCTCTTAATACCACGCCGGTTGCTCCGTCCTGACTTTTTAACATTGCCTGGCCATATACAAAAGGGGTCGATGCTGCGACACCGTCAATTGTCTCAGCTTTCTTCATCACATTTTCGTAATCTTCCATCTGTCCACTATATTTCATCAGGACGATGTGTGAAGTGACTCCCAGTATTTTGTTTCTGAGGTCAGTCTCAAACCCGTTCATGACCGCAAGAACGATTATTAGCGCCGCAACTCCCAGAAATATGCCGGCTATTGATATAAGAGTAATGAGTGAAACAAAAGCCTGTTTCCTTTTTGCTCTCAGATATCGAAAAGCTATGAAAGATTCGTAGGACATGATGGGGTTCCGGGTTTCGGGTTTTGAGTTTTATCCGACATCCGATTGTCGATTTCTTTGTATTTCTTTTTATTTTTTTCTCATTTGGGGGAAAAGGATAACATCCCTGATTGAGGGGGAATCGGTAAAGAGCATGACCAGCCTGTCTATTCCAATCCCCTCTCCTGCAGTCGGAGGCATGCCGTATTCCAGAGCACGGATATAATTTTCATCCATCTCGTGTGCCTCTTGATTCCCTGCTTTTCTTTCCTTGAGCTGCATGATAAATCTTTTTCGCTGGTCCTCGGGATCATTGAGCTCGGAGAAGGCATTGGCGATTTCTCTACCATAAATATAGAGTTCGAATCGATCGGTAAAATGATCGTCATTAACACTTTTTCTTGAGAGCGGTGAGACCTCAACAGGGTAACTTGTGATGAATGTCGGTTGAATCAGCTTATCTTCAACCAGTTCTTCAAATATGACCATGATCACCTTTCCCAGCGATTCATCTTCTTTAACATCTAATCCCAGAGTTTTTGCATATTCTACGGCTAGCTTCCTGTCTTCCAGGAATTCGGGATCTATGTCGGAATATTTTATAATAGATTCTTTTACAGATAGCCTCTGCCAGGGAGGAGTCAGATCAATCTCAGTTTCCTGGTAATGGAATTTTAGGGAATCGAATATTTCCCGTGAAATACAGGTGAACAATTCCTCTGTCATGTTCATTAAATCCTGATATGTAGCGTAGGCAAGATAAAATTCCATCATGGTAAATTCAGGATTGTGGAATGTAGAAATCCCTTCGTTTCTGAAGTTTCTGTTGATTTCGAAAACTCTTTCCAATCCCCCCACAACAAGACGTTTTAAATAAAGTTCGGGAGCTATCCGCAGGTAAAGATCCATTCCCAACGTATTATGATATGTTTTGAATGGTTTGGCCATGGCCCCGCCTGCCACAGGATGCATCATCGGCGTTTCCACCTCGAGAAAATCCATTTTCTGCATGAAATCACGAATCAACTGGATGATGCGGCTTCTTTTATGGAACAGCTCTCTGACCCCTGGGTTGACTATAAGGTCAAGGTGCCTCTGCCGGTAACGTGTTTCAATATCAGTTAGACCGTGCCACTTTTCCGGGAGTGGCCTTAATGCCTTTGCCAGGAGACGAATTTCATCTGTCTCAACAGTCAATTCTCCCGTTTTTGTCTTGAAGACACGGCCGGCAACAAAAATGATATCTCCTATGTCGAGTCTTTTAAATAGAGAAAACTGCTTCTCACCGATTTTATTTTTTTTAATATATACCTGAATCTTTCCTTTTCGGTCCTGTATATTCAGAAACGCTGCCTTGCCGAAACTTCTCACCGCCATGAGCCTTCCGGCCAGACTAAATCTTTCCTCTATCTTTTCGAGGGCGTCATTATCCAAATGACCAAAGCGGTCCAGTATTGTTTTCGTAGTAGCGTTTACTGTTACATCATTGGGGTAAAGGTCTATTCCCTCAGCTTTAAGAGAGCCTATTTTCTCTTTTCTATTCTTCAGGAGCTCATTTTCTCCCATAAAGACAAATCCCCACTTTCTTAATAAATTTCGCTAACCTATATTTTTTTTGGATTTTAGTCAAGCAGGATTTACTATTTTTCAAGAAAAGAATATTGATACACTCGTAAAAAGTTCACGCCGTGTCATTCTGAGGAGCGGAGCGACGAAGAATCTCAATAATATCAGATTCTTCGCTATCGCTCAGAATGACAAAAGAGTGTTTCTGTGACTTTTTACGGACGTATCAACTTTGATGTATTCGTAAAAAGTCAAAAACTCACTAATCTGTCAATCCCGCGAAAGCGGGAATCCAGTAATTACGAGCAGTTATGGATTCCCGATCAGGTCGGGAATGACAAAACGACAGAAATTCGGGCTTCCAAGTAACTCGTTTGGGCGAATTTAATATAACTTGTTGATTTCACTGGACACTAT
>JAGGSD010000101.1 GCA_021159265.1 Syntrophobacterales bacterium
ATTCCTGTTTCTTCATTTTCCCCATTCAACATTCGATGTTGGACGTTCGATGTTCGATGTTCATTTTCGACCCCTGACACCAACATCTGCGCAAAAAACGTAGTTGTTGTGAATAAAAACTCTAAAGCGGATTTGCACTGACAATGTGCCCGTCATTCAATTTCCCAGCTGTTGATATCTTTGTTTTTACCTTCTCCGCCCTGTTCTCCATCTGCGCCATAAGAAATAATATCATAATCCCCACTCGTTCCGGGAGAAAGATATATATAATCATTGCCCCAGGGATCTTTGGGTACCTTTCCCTTTTCCAGATAACCTCCTTCTCTCCATTTACGGGGAAGGATTCCCACTGTTGGAGCTTCAACCAGCGCCTGCAATCCCTGTTCGGTGGATGGGTAACCTCCGTTATCAAGTTTGTAAAGCTTCAGGGCCGTTTCCAGACTTTCAATCTGCATCCGGGCTTTTGCCTGCCTCGCCTCTTCAGGACGATTCATTATCCTTGGAACAATCAGTCCCGCAAGAATACCCAGAATGACAATCACCACCATAAGCTCAATCAGGGTGAATCCCCGGTTATTAAAATTTCTTTTCATATTTATTATCTCCTGTTTAATTAAGAATTCAAAATTAATCTGCTACTTTATTAATTGATTCATTTCAAAAATCGGCAGCAATATTGAGATAACGATAAAGCCGACAAACAAACCCATTACAAGAATCATAACAGGTTCCAGCATGGATGTCATAGCCATTATGTTCGATTCCACTTCATTTTCATAGCTGTCTGCGACTTTGGAAAGCATGGCCTCCAGCGTTCCACTCTGTTCGCCGACTGAAATCATCTGGATCGTCATCGGAGGGAAAAGGCTGCTTTTTGAGAGAGCTCCCGACAGGCTCTGTCCCTCTTCAACCTCTTTGCCTGCTTCCTGAATCACATCTGCAATTAACCGGTTATTGACAACATTTCGTACTATAGAAAGGGCAGTCAGAAGCGGGACACCGCTTTGCAATAGTGTGCCGAGGGTACGACTGAAGCGTGCCACGGCCATTTTGTGAAGCAAGGGACCAACAAGTGGCATTTTAAGTTTGATCCTGTCACGGATGTATTGCCCTCTCAGCGTTTTTGTAAAGGCATATCTGAGTCCTAAGAAAACGGTGATGATGAAAAGGACAATAATCAGCCAGAAGGATTTAAGAAAATTACTCACAATTATGAGAAATATTGTAATGCCGGGCAGAGTCTGGTGCATTTCATTAAAGATACCGGTAATTTTCGGGACAATAAATGTTGTAAGGAAAAAAAGGACGGCGCTTCCGATGAGAAACATGAAAATTGGGTAAGCAAGAGCGGCGTTTATTTTTCCTCTCAGTATCTGCCGGCGTTCATTGAAATCTGCCAGTCTTTCAAGAACGATGTCAAGTGTCCCCGAGGCCTCACCGGCCCGCACCATGTTTACATAGAAAGATGGGAATATTTTTGGATAATAGGAAATACTCTGAGCCAGACTATTTCCTTCGTTTACTTCTTCCTTGATCTGGGCCAGTGTTTTTTTCAGTTGAGAATTTGCCGTCTGCGAAACCAGAGCAGTGAGTGAAGAAATCAGGGGAAGTCCTCCGCTGAGGAGAGTCGCCAGCTGTCTCGTCATGGCAGAAGTTTCACGAAGGCTGACTCTTTTGAATAAAGTGGATACTGATTTTTTGGTCGAGACCTCTTCTTTTTCTTTAGCCGATGTTTCCCTGAGTTCAATGGGGAAAACATCCGTTTCCCTTAATTTCTGTCTGGCTGCAAGGATACTGTCGGCATTAATTATGCCTTTTAGCTTGTTTCCCTTAACGTTAAGGGCTCTGTATTCATAAACGGGCATAATCGCAAAAAAGGAGGCGTTCTTGTTGAGTAAAAGTTCTCTTGCTATATAGTAGAGTTAACAAATTTTTTCTAACATATTGAGGGGTCTATTTCAATATAAGATAATTCTTTATTATTTCTTTACACTTGACTTGCAACCATCTATTTCCCTATACTTTTCACCATCTCAATAAGGTTCTTGTGGCAAAATGAAATCTGTAATTTTTTTTAATTCGATAAACATATCGGCCCCCGGGAGGGAAATATTTAGACGCCTGGGATATCGAAAAGGCATAACCCGGATAGGGGAAGACCAGAAAGAGATAATTGAAGACTATATTGAATACGCTCTCTCCCTCATTCATTTGAGGGGAGCCGGCAGGAGGATTTCCATAAAGGAAAAAAGTTTCTCAAATATTGTGCTTTCAAATGGTATTACCTTTAAGAGCAAAGGGCTTTCAAAGATGATAGGAGATTGTAAAGAAATTATTCTTATGGGCGCAACAGCGGGGGATGATGTCATCGAATCGATCAGGGGAGATACGGAAGCAAATCAGTTAACCCGCGGTGTCGTTCTCGACGCGGTAGCCAGCGAAATGGTCGATGCGTCTCTTGACTGGATTGTTGATTATTTTAATCGTGACCTTCGGAGAGAAAATAAGCGACTGACAAAAAGTCGCTTTTCCGCCGGTTATGGTGATTTTATTCTTGAAAATCAAAAGGTAATCTATGATACTCTCCAGCTTGAGCGTATAGGAGTCCAAATAAATGAAAACTATATTCTCACACCGGAAAAATCCGTGACGGCTGTGGCAGGAATTCAGAGTAGATTTTCGGATACGGGAAGAGAGTTGGAAAGTGGATAAAAAAATTAAAATAAACAATATTTTGAAAAGGAGACCCCTTGTCCTTGATGGCGCGACAGGAACGGAACTCCAGAAGCGGGGTATGCCGCCGGGAGCGTGTCCTGAGATCTGGTGTCTTGAAAATCCCCATGTCATACAGGGAATTCACTACGACTACAGAAAATCCGGCGCTGACGTGATCTACACATGTACTTTTGGCGCAAACAGTATCAAATTAGGTCAATATGGTGTTTCCAAGGTGGGCGAAAGGAATAAAGAACTTGCCCTGTTAGCAAGGCATGCCGTTGGAAAGAATGTTTTGATAGCGGGTGATATCGGGCCTACGGGACAGTTTGTCAAACCTTTTGGTGATCTTGATTTTGAGGAAGCTGTAAACATTTTTAAGGAACAGGCAAGAGGACTCATGGAAGGCGGTGTTGACCTCTTTGTTATAGAAACAATGATGGATATTCAGGAAGCCCGGGCAGCCTTGATTGCCGTAAGGGAAATCACCGATAAATTTACAATTGTAACGATGACCTATGAAAAAGATGGTCATACACTGAATGGGACAGGCCCTGCAGCGGCTCTGGTCACCTTACAAAGTCTTGGCGCTGATGCTGTTGGGTGCAACTGTTCAACGGGACCGGCGGAAATGATACAATTAATTGCACAGATGAAACCGTATGCCGCGGTTCCCTTAGTAGCAAAACCAAATGCCGGCATGCCTGAGCTGGTCGGTGATAAAGCTGTTTTCAATATGCAGCCTCGTAAATTTGCTGGTTACGGGAAAGAATTTGTTTTCAGAGGCGTCAATATTTTAGGAGGCTGTTGCGGCACATCGCCGGATCATATCCGGGAGCTTGTAGAGGAAATCGTAAATGAAAAGCCCGTTGCACCTGTCCGGAAAGCTGTCGGCGCTGTAAGCTCTTCGAGCAAGACGGTTGTTTTTGAGAGAAACAACCCGCTCCTTATTATTGGAGAAAAAATTAATCCAACGGGGAAGAAGGCGCTTCAGGAAGAACTTCTTGCAGGGAAAATGGTTCTGGTGCGAAAGATGGCAAGAGAGCAGGAGAAAAAAGGCGCCGATCTTCTCGACGTCAACGTGGGCGTCCCGGGAAGTGATGAGAAAAAAATAATGGCGGAGGTAATCAACCTGCTTTCAGCCGCAAGCAGTCTCCCCTTAGTAATCGATTCTCCAAGTGTAAAAGTTGTAGAGGCGGCTCTCCGGTTATATCCCGGTCGTGCTTTGATCAATTCCATATCCGGAGAAGAAAAGAAAATCAAAAAGCTACTTCCCCTTGCGGCAAAGTACGGAGCGATGTTTATTCTTTTGCCTTTAAATGACAGGGGTGTCCCTGAAAAGGCGGAAGAAAGAAAAGAAATAATAAAAGAGGTGTTTAAAGAGGCTCAAAAACATGGTTTTACAAAAGATGATATCGTTATCGATGGTCTGGTTATGACCGTATCCTCTAATCCCCAAGCTGCCCTGGAAACGCTGAAGACAATTGAATGGTGCTCTCACAGTTTTAAGTGCTGTACCGTTCTGGGGCTTACTAATGTTTCATTTGGACTGCCCGAAAGAAAATGGCTGAATGCCGCATTTCTTGCGATGGCGGCAGAAAGAGGACTGACAATGGCTATCGCAAATCCCGGAATAGAAGAGTTTATGAACATTAAGACAGCCAGTGATGTACTGATTAATAGAGACAGAGATGCATCCCGCTACATCGCACGATTCACGAAGATCAATCAGGAGGGTGAAAAGAAAGCAATCAGGGAATCGGTTTCTTCTTCCGATGAGATCTTCCGTATTATTCTGGAAGGAAATAGAGATGAAATCGAGTTGATGCTGGCAAGAGCGTTGCGTGAAGGCATCCCCGCACAAAAACTTGTTGATGATATTATGATCCCCGCTATTACCAGAGTAGGAGATTTATTTGATAAAAAAGAATATTTTCTGCCTCAGCTTATTGCCAGCGCCGAAACGATGAAAAAGGGCCTCGCTTATCTTGATCCTTATCTCAGGAATAATAGATCGGCGCAGAAGCAAAAGGGCATCATTCTCATTTGCACTGTTCAAGGAGATATCCACGATATAGGGAAAAACATTGTGGCTCTTATGTTAAACAACAATGGATTTGAAGTAATCAATCTGGGGAAGGATGTTTCAGCTGAGAAGATTGTCAAAGAAATAAAACGACACCGGCCTGCCATCGTTGCTCTTTCCGCTCTTATGACGACAACAATGGTGAACATGAAAAAGGTTATAGACACAGTAAGGAACGAAGGCCTGGAGTGCAACTTCATGGCAGGTGGCGCAGTAGTAACTGAGTTCTATGCCGAATCAATTGGTGCACGCTATGCAAAGGATGGTGTAGACGCTGTTCGTGTTGCCAAAAAGATTGTGACTACTCAGGTTCACAGTTCAGTGGTTCAAGGTTCAACAGTTGAATGAAGAGAAACGGGTAATATTTCAATAAACACGGGTAGGGGTGACTTTAGTCGCCCCTGTCGGGAGGTTAAAACCTCCCCTCCCCTCATTTATTGGAACTCTTTTAACCGTGAACGGTTCGACGGCTCGACTGAGCTCGCCGAAGACTGTGAATCCCTGGCCCGGACCTGGCTTCCCGGTACCATTGCGTAGAAACTCCGGGCACAACATTCAGTGCGATTGTGCGGGGATGCGCATCAAGTCGCGCCAAAGCAGGCTTGAACCTGTCAACCTGAGTAGTTACAAAAGATTTTAATTTGAAGATTCGATATATTCCACGATCTTCTCGGCAATTTTCTCTATAGTCTCTTCAAATTTCGTTTCATCCTTTTCAAGCAAAGTGATTCGGAATCCCGGAAGATGAGTAAAAAAAGATGTTAGAGGTACTACACAGATCCCTGTAGCTCCCAGAAGATAGTAAACAAATCGCTTATCATGTTCAATTTTACTATCTACAATATCCTCCACAAATTCTCTTGCTTCAGGCACATCAATATGCAACTTCTGCCGGTGATTAAGGACGGCTTCGTTGAAAGCAACTGCCATGTAAAAAGCGCCGTTCGTTCTACTAACCACAATGTAAGGGACTTCCTTAAAGATATTATATGCAATGTTGGAAAGTTTCTCATAGTGTCTGATTCTGCTGTTTAAGTATGTTTGATATTCGGGGTGAGTCATAATCCTCGGGATGGCAAGCTGCGGCAGCGTGGTAGAACATACTTCAGCCATCTTCTGCGTCAATATCGCATTAATATATCGCGCAAAGCTCTCATCCTTGTCCGTATTGTAAGCTTCGATCCACCCGCATCTGGCTCCGGGCCATGGAAATTCCTTGGATATGCCCTTCATGCTCATGGCGGGCACATCTCCTATGATGTCAGAGAGGGAAAGCGTTTCCTGCCCATTGTAAATAATGTTACGATATGTTTCGTCGAAGACGAGGAAAAGATCATATTCTTTTGCGATCCTGACAATTTCCTTTAGTGCCTTTTCCGAATAAACATGGCCTGTCGGATTATCGGGGTTGATTACAAGGATGCCGACTATGGAATTATAACTTTTTACCTTTCTTTCAAGCTCAGCAATATCAGGATGCCAGTTGCGATATGGATTCATACGATATGTATTCGGTGGAAAGGAAGCATGGTGAACTTCTGCAAGAAAATGAGTGGAGTAAGTCGGTTCCGGCATGATAACACGCGCATCCACACGCATGGAACTGTAAGCACGCGCGATAGCATCACCAAGACCATTAAAGAAAATAATATCTTCTTTATCTATCTGGATTTTTCCTCTTTGATTTACAAGCTCCGCCAGGAATTCTCTCGTTTCTGTCATCCCCTTTGTAGGGGAATATGCGTAAGAAATGTCTTCCTTGATAATATCGCTTAAGACTTCTTTCATCCAATCGGGGATATGCTCCCCCTTCTCAACCGGATCCCCTATATTTTTCCAGGTGATATTGATGCCGCACTGTTGTAACTTACTTGCCACACCGACGATATTTCTTATCTCATAAGCCATTCCTGATGTGCTTTTTGCAATATCAAATCTCATAAAAACCTCTTGTTTTAAAAAAATACTTTCTTATTTAGTGAAAAATAATATAATAAATTAAAGTAAAATTCTACAAATATTTTTAATTTTTCATCATTATTCAAATTGATGAACTCGCAAAAAGTCTGAAAAACACTCTTTTGTCATTCTGAGCGATAGCGAAGAATCTGATATCATTGAGAT
>JAGGSD010000182.1 GCA_021159265.1 Syntrophobacterales bacterium
TAAAATCTTCGCCTTCCTTGAACTTGAACAAAATTGAACATTCTGCAAAGGTCTCTTATAATAAATCTTCCCGCAACAAGATCACAAAAACACGACGCGAAATCTTTTTCTGAAATTCCGATACAAAGATGACACAAAACGCGTAATCATTCAGTATCTTTCTTTAAATATCTTTCCACTTTTGCTTTTTCTTTTAATTTCTCAATGTTCTTATTGATTTCATTGTGAAGTTTCTCTTGTTTTAAGTATTGATTAAGCCTGTCTTTTATATTCTTATACAGGATCGTGGATTCAGGTTTCTTATCGGTTACTTTGATCAGGTGGTATCCAAACCCGGTTTCCACTATATCGCTTATATCTCCTGTATTTAGGGCAAACGCCGCTTCTTCAAATGGTTTCACCATCTGACCATGTCCGAAGAATCCTAGATCACCGCCCTTGGCCTTGCTGGGGCAATCGGAATACTGTTTTGCAAGGGTCGCAAAATCTTCGCCGTTTTCCAGTTTTTTACGAATGGCTTCGAGTTTGTTCCGTACCTTTAGTTTCTGCGCCTTGTCTGCTTGAGGATCGACCTTTATTAAGATGTGGCTGGCCTTAACCATCTCCGGGGTTTTAAAGGAATTCGGGTGACTATCGTAATATATTTTTGTTTCCTCGTCGGAAATCTTAATCTTCTGAATAAATTGCTTGTCGATGAATTGTTGAAGAACTATATCATCCTTAATTTGCTTTTTAAGGTCAGTCTCAGAAATGTTCATTACGCTAAGCGCTTCTTTGAATCGTTCCTCGCTTGGAAATTGTTTTTTCATTTGTTTTAATTGCTCATCGATTTTTTCTTTGTCAACTTTGATTTGGTGCTTTTGGCTTTCCTGCCGGAGCAACTCACGGTTTATAAGACTTTCAAGGACATCCTTCTTAATTGATGAAAGATTGAAGTCATCAAATGACTTTCCTGCCTTCATAAGCTTCATCTGAACACGGCTCATTTCCTGATCAAAATCCACCCGGGTAATAACTATGCCGTTAACAACTGCAACTTTTTTGTCTGAAACCTGTGCCTCTTTTGACATTGCAGGAGACGCCACCATTACCAGGGCGATAACTGCTGTGATTATCCACACCCACTTATTAAATTTTGTATTCATTTTAATTTATCCTTTCAAATGTTGGAAAAAAAAGAAAAGCCCTCGAGGGGCTCTTTAAGATCTTCTAATGAAAAAAATCTATATCGGCCTTAACTGATATTCTATAAAGCCTCTACCAGAATCTCAGCAATATCTTTAACTACTATTTTACTTTCGTTGTTAGTATCTTGAACCGCATCATGCAATTGGATATGACACCATGGACACGCTGTAGCTATGATCTCTGCATCAGCATCCATTGCTTCCCCCAATCTAATCTCAGAGAGACGGGTAACTTCTTCAACTTCATCCCACATCCTGCCCCCACCCCCGCCGCAGCAGAGACTATCCTGGCGATTGCGCTTCATTTCAACCAGGTTAACAGCAGGAATACCTCTGAGCAGTTTTCTCGGCGCATCATAAATGTTATTTTTCTTTCCCAGATAGCATGGATCGTGATACGTTACTTTTTTTGCAATTTCCTTTGCAATATCCAATCTTCCATCTTCCATCATATCTGAAAGAAATTCCGTATAGTGCTGTATTTTGATCTCTTTCATCGAATCGGGGTATTCATTGACAAAAGTATTGTAGCAATGGGGAGAAATGGTAATAATATGCTTGACTCCATACTCTACGAACTTTTTGGTATTCTTGTAAAAAACATCGGAAAATAACTGGTTGTCACCTATTCTGTTAGCCGGGCTTCCACAACATTCCTCTTCTTTGAGAATGCCATAATTAATCTTCATATGCTCCAATAAGGTAACAAGAGAACGGGCAACATTCTGGATGCTTTTTTCGTAGGAAGCGGTGCACCCTACATACAACAACAGATCGACCTCACCATCGTCAGGAACGATTTTACACGAAAGTGATTCCTTCTCAGAAAGATTTTTCAACCAATCCAGTCTGTCCGCTGCAGGCATTCCATAAGGATTTCCCCTGTTCCATATAGACTTTAACGCCGTGTTCTGATTTTTCAGTGGACCAACCATCTCATCTACCAGCAGTTTTCTTCCACTTTCTATCAGCTCCACAATGGGAACACCGGCGCCGGATGTTTTACACTTGATATCGCAAGCGCCACAGGTAGTGCAACTATAAAGAATATTCCTCAATACCTGTTTATCCTGAACTGTCAGAGACTCAGCAAAATCTCTTTTTATACCATGGTAAATGGAACGTAATATACCATATGGACCCTGAGTTGAAAAACCGTGGGTAGATTCTACAAGCGGGCAAACAGAATAACAACTCATGCAACTCCGGCATCTTGTTGTCATATCTAAAAGATTGTTAGCAAAATCTTCGAGAGAATATTCTTCATTCATTCGTCGTCTCCTTTATGTCTATCTGTAACCTTCCAATATCCCGGGGTTTAGTATGTTATTGGGGTCAACCGCTCTCTTGATACTCTTTACAAAGTTATAACCAACCTCGCCGTACCGACGGATAAAAAAGGATGTTCTCTTGGAAAACTGTCCCCACTCACCGCCACAGCCACCATACTTCAGTGTAAGTTCTGCCTCTCTTTCAAAAAGTTCCGTATAAGCTTCCCTCTGTTTTTCACCATCCCAATCTCTGGGAACCAAAATACCGGGATGTAATGACACTGCACCAATGTGCGCATACAGGTAATTCTGAAGTGAACCACAGATAGGCAGGCCTTCATTGAAATGCTCACATTCCTCTGCCGCCTCCGGTAAATATTTCAGATTAGGTATTACTTCCGCCGACTTCCACTGCATACCGCTACTTTGCGATAGAAACGAACTGATAACCTCCCTCGTACTCATAATTGCATGCCATTCGTCAACATCTTCTATCCTGTGGACCCCAAGAGGGTTCTCGGATTCAAGGGATTGAATAACTTTTTCTCTTTTATCTTTTGCCTCTTCTTTAGTGCTTCCTATGCTTGCAAAGAGTATAACAGCGCCCGGGGGAGGAGACATTCCTTTGACCTCAAAGCCAATCCTGGCCGTCTTTTCATCCATCATCTCCATAAACAAAGGAATTGGTTGCTTTTCATAATACATTTTCTGAACTCCCATGGTAAGAGAGCGAACATTGTCAAAATATACAACGGCATAAGAATACTTAAAATCGGGAAGAAGCCTCATGCGAATCTTTGTGATTACCCCTAATAAACCGTCGCCACCCACAAAAAATTTAGTCAAGTCTGTGCCTGCCGGTCGTCTCATGCTTTTTGTACCTGTTTCTAAAAAATCTCCGTTGGGCAGAACAACTTCAACTCCTAATACATAATCCCCAAGCTTTCCAATGGAGGTATCAACTATATGCGCGCTGGTATTATTGCACATAGTACCGCCCATACGGGCAATGGCACGACTTCCGGGATGAACTGGAAGAAAACAACCTGATTTCCCAACCTCCTCAGCGACTTTAGCCACTATACAACCGGGGCCACATTCAAAAAAATTATAATCTTCAAAAATCCTTATATCGTTCAACCTGTCAATGCTAAGCATAATACCATGGGTGTGAGGTCTGGTAGATCCCGCTAATTGCGAGGCCGAACCTCTGACAAACACGGGAATCTTTTCTACATTGGCATATTTCAATATCTCACTTATTTCTTCCCTGGACCCCGGTTTCACTACTGCGTATGGAATTTCCCTTTCTCTCAATTCATAAGGATATGTATCTTCCGCACTGACTATTCTTTCAAACAGGGTAGTAGATACAAACTCTTCAGAAACTATTCCCTTCAACTGATTTGCTACTTTCTCAACTTTAGCAAATTCTGTTTCATTCATAAGCAATCCCTTCCGTTAACATCATGTAGAATTGACAAAGCATGGAACAATCCAAACATTATCCAAGCTTCAACACTAACTAAACGATTGCACCGTCTGTAATACGGCGGAATCGTTACTCGGTTGAAACCGATTAAAGGTATAAGAAAAATCTCGCAAATTTTATTGGCTCATGGCATGAGACCATATCACCGATTTTTTCTTCACCGGAAGACAAGAGATTTTAACCATCCCAGACAGGGACAGAAAAAATGATTAGTGAACCTGCGCCTTAAATTACATACATCGGGTTACTTCCTTACAAGAAGAACAGTCCTCTTAGAATTTCTGAGCACCGATTCTGCAACAGATCCCAGTAAGAATTTTCCCAGATGAGTTACTCCATGAGATCCGACAATAATAAAAGAAACATCTTCCTCGTCCGCGACTCTTAATATTTCGACGAATGGATTTCCCTTTTCAATTCTTACAGTTACTTTATAACCCTCTTTCTCCAGTTCATCTTTTATGGGATCGATTTTCTCCATCACACTTTCTTTCAAACCTGCTTCATCTTCCATGAAATTTTCGGGAAAAGCCCAGGACACACTGGAGGCGTATCTTGTGTCAACAACGTGTACAAGAACCACCTCGCCCACACCGGAACATTTTAACTGTTTAATAAAGTCCATACATCTTTCTGTTAAACTCGAAAAGTCAATCGGATACAAAATCTTTTTAAACATTTCAAACCTCCCTTAAATTTTTTTTACTTCTGCCATAGAGTTTCTAATCTATTCTCAAGTATTCTGTTCTTAGTCAAGAAGAAAATGCGACATGGGTGATCATATCATTCATGATTCTCATGGAATCGAACTGAAAGGGATTTCGGAAGAGAAACCAACTAAAAGAATTGACACAAACTTGCCCCTCTGTTATTGCTCTACATAACAGAATAAGCACAATGGAGGCTGAAAAAGAAGATGAATCAAGAAACTCAATCAACAAACTATAAGTGGATTATTTTGATTACTCTGTTCTTTTCACAAGTGATACTTTCAATTGGGGCATATGCATGGGGCCCCCTGGGGCCATATCTTAAAGAATCTCTTTCGTTAAATTCTGTGCAGATTGGATCTTTCGTATCAATCCTGTATCTGGCCGCTGTTGTTGCTAGTATTCCTTCGGGTATGAGTGTGGATCGCTGGGGCGTGAAAATAAATCTTTTCATCTGTCTGATGCTGATGGGCGGAGCGATGACATTTGCAAGTTTTACCAAGAGCTATCTTTCTTTAATTATACTCATTGCCTTATCAGGCGTGAGTTATGGTATGATTAATCCACTTGCCTCAAAAGGTCTTAATCTTTGGTTTGATAAAAGTTTACGGGCCACAGCCTTTGGAATTCGGCAAATGGGAGTAACACTTGGCGGAGCTGTTGCGGGTGTGCTTTTAATTTATCTGGCTCAGCTGAAAAATTGGAACTTCGCCGTACTTTTAGTGGGATTACTATCCATTGGAATTGGGATTATCGGCCTTTTCTTTTATAAAAATCCACCTGACGGACCTGAGAGTATATCCATCGGGGGAAAAGAACCATCCCAAAAGGCGAGTATAATGGATTTACTGAAAAACCGGAATTTACTGCTCACCTGTTTTGTAATGGCCCTGCTTGGCCTCGGGCAAACCAGCATCAGCGCTTTTATGGTTCTATATTTAAAAGAGCATCTAAACTTTCCTGTTATATTGGCAGGTTCTTTCCTCACGGTCGCAATGATTAGCGGAGGTATCGGGAGAGTTTTCTGGGGAATGATGAGCGACAAATTATTTAAAGGTCAACGGCTGCCGGTTATGAAAATTGTTTGTGCTGTGGCAACGGTAAGCTCTCTTGCCGCCTGTTTTTGGATACCACGCCTGCCCCCCTTTCTCTTTATTCTCGTTGCGATTTGTTGGGGCTTGTCCTACCTGGGATTCCAAGGTGTGGCAACGGTTTTACTCGTTGAGGCCAGTGGTCCGGAATTGGCAGGGCGGGCTACAGGTTTTGGTATAACTATTGCGTGGAGCGGGCTGGCTTCAGGCCCCGTAATCTATGGAATGATTGTCTCTTTCGGGTATCCTTATGCCTGGCTTTTTGTAGCGATAACATCATTTGTCGCGATTCTGTTATGTCAGGCTATACATGAAACTGACGTTGCTGATAGCCGGGAGTGATGTAAAACGGTCCTTTTTCACAATCTTTGCGCCTGCCTGTCTGTGTGCGTTCTCGCACGCAGACAGGTCAATTGACGAAATTTGCATGTGCAGTCCCCACCAATACGCCTCTATACAATCTCTTAATTTTCTTGCGAAAGATTGCCAATCACAACCGCGGACCCCTTTGAAGCGTTCCGCATAGACATCGTTGATATGCCGTATGGATCGCAAGAGGTTACCTGTACCGGAATTTCAGGAATCATTGGAGTTACTTGACAATAAACAAAAAATGTATATAAAAACACTAGGAGGCTGTCCGAGAATAGCTTTGTCGCGAGGGCGAGCGAAAATTTCTCGGGCAAGGCGGCAAGGCCAAAAGCACCGGAAGCGTAGCTGCGCCTACGGTGAGGAGATTTTGGTCTTGCTAACGCAGCACGTGGAATTTGCAGCCGCCCGCAGCAGAAGAGTATTCTCGGACAGCCTCCTAGCATTATATTAATGTACTTGTGTATAAGGGTTATATGGCTGATTTAGATTATGAAAAAATGTCGGATTTTTTCAAGGCCCTGGGAAATCCGACCAGGCTCAAAATAGTGAAGGAACTGGCAAGGGGCGAGAGGTGTGTGGGTGAGGTGGAAAGCAGTGTCCGTGTGAGTCAGGCAAATGTTTCACAACACCTTACCCTTCTGAAGGCACAAGGTATCGTTGATTGCCGCAGAGAAGGCACAACGCGCTGTTACTATCTCAGACAACCGGATTTGATAA
>JAGGSD010000194.1 GCA_021159265.1 Syntrophobacterales bacterium
AAGAATTTCATTATGGCTGATAAGTTCTTGCTAAACTTAAATTCGAATATCGAATTTCGAAACTCGAAACAATATCGAATGACAAAAATACAAATATCTAAACGGGAAAGAGTTAAACTTTTTACAATAAAGTTAATGCCACTTCTGTGGCGTTGATGTTTTGAACATTTGAATATTAGAAATTAGGATTTGTTTCGCATTTAGTGCTTCGAGTTTCGAATTTCCAGTTTATCTGGGTTAGGAGACAGGAGAAGGAATGAAATGGATTATCAATTTATTAGGCTGGAAGTCAAAAATAATATCGCAACCTTGACTCTTGACAGAACCGAAAGCCTTAATGCTCTCAGTCTGGTATTTGCGGCTGAAATTACAGAGTCCGTCAGGGAATTAAATGCAATGGACGAAGTAAGGGTGATCATTCTTAAAAGCAATGCGAGAGCATTTTGTGCCGGTCTCGATTTGAAAGATATTTCCTCTATGGGCCTTGATGGCAAGGCGAAGACCAATCTCGATTTTCCCGCAGATTTGCACTATTTATTTGACAGCGCCAATGTATTTGAACAATGCCGGAAGCCTGTTATTGCTGCTGTACATGGTATGTGTATCGGTGCCGGGCTCGATATTATTTCAGCCTGTGATATTCGTCTCTGTACTGAAGATGCAACATTCTCACTGAGAGAGGCTGCTTTGGGTCTTGTAGCGGATATGGGGGTGCTTCAGAGACTTCCCCTCATTATCGGGCAGGGCTTTACGAGAGAAATGGCCTATACGGCAAGGTTTTTCTCTGCGAGGGAGGTCGAACGCATGGGACTTGTGAATGCAGTTTATCCGGATGAAGAAGCGCTTATGGAGGGGGCAAAAAAACTTGCCGTCCAGATAGCTGAAAACGCGCCACTTGCGGTCCGGTCAACAAAAGAAGTTCTTAACTACAGCAGATATGTTGATGTTCGGGAAGGTATGTCAATGGCTAAACACAAGAATATGGTACTCTTCACTTCAGAGGACATGATGGAAGCTCTCACGGCTTTTATGGAGAAGAGAAAACCCGATTTTAAGGGACGATAGGAGCGGAGATAGTGGTTCAGAGACGTTTACTGTGGTATTTTTTTACCACGAAGAGCGCGAAGGTCGCGAAGATAAAAAATAAAGGAAAAATACTTTGTACCATCCGTGGCGATTAATGATAAAATCTTTTAAGGTTAATAAGATCAAACAAGAAAAAATACGGGGTATAAAAATATGAGAGACAGTAAGTTAGATATTCTTTTTGAACCACTTGAAATGTCAAATTTGACTCTAAAAAATAGATTTTTCATGGCACCAATGGGAACTACGCTGGATATAGAACATTTTACGGACTATCTGGTTGCGAGGGCCAGGGGAGAAGTAGGACTTATTACAACCGGTGTGGTACGTGTTCACCCAAGTGGGCGGGCGGTTATTTCTGAAGAACTATCCCTTGAAAAAGATGATGATATTAATGTCCTCACTCCTGTAGTCAAGGCAGTTCAAAAAGCCGGCGCAAGAATCATAGCTCAACTTAATCATGCCGGTCGCTACTCTTTCGGGCGCTATACGGGTCAGCAACCGGTTGCGCCTTCTGCAATTGCTTCACGATATACCGGAGAAACACCGAGGGAACTCTCTACCCAAGAGGTGGACGATCTGGTTATCGCATTTGCTGAGGCGGCTCTTAGAGCGCAAAAGGCAGGTTTCGATGGTATAGAAATTTGTGGTTGTTCCGGTTATCTCGTTAGTCAATTTCTTTCTGCTGTTACAAACAAACGTAAGGATAGATACGGTGGAGATACGCTTCAAAGGGCTGCTTTTCTACTGGATATTCTTAGAGAAACAAGGAATCTGGTCGGTGATGATTTTAATATTTGCGTTAAATTTGATGCCGAAGACGGTATAGAGGGCGGTAAAACCCTTGAAGATTCTCAGCTTCTTGCTCCTGTGATAGTTAAAGCCGGGGCGGACAGATTACATATATGGGCGGGCTGGCACGAGTCCGCAAGACCCATGCTGCCAATGTTTGTGCCAAGGGGGGCGTTTTCATATCTTGCGGCATCAATTAAAAAGGTTGTTGATGTCCCTGTTTCCACGGTAGGAAGAATTAATGATCCTTATGTGGCTGCTGATATTCTTGCCAGGGGAGAGGCCGATCTCATTGGTCTTGCGAGGACTTTATTGTGTGATCCGGACTTTGTCAAAAAAACAATGGAGGGCCGCACGCGGGAGATTCGGCGCTGCACGGCCTGCTGTTATTGTTTTGATCAGCTCACGAAAGTTATTATGAGGGGAGATAAAGAAGCACGGCTCAAATGTGCCATCAATCCCGAACTGGGCCGAGAGGGAGAAGGTCTGATCAAACCTGCAATCCAGAAAAAACACGTGGTAGTCGTTGGCGGTGGGCCTGCCGGGTTGGAAGCAGCCCGTGTGGCCGCGCTTCGCGGGCACAGTGTCACCCTTTTTGAAAAGGAAGATAAATTAGGCGGAATGATCAACCCGGCTATTGTTCCTCCCCACAAGGAAGAACTGAAAAATATCATTGATTACTACACATATCAGATGGAGGTTCTCCATGTTAAAGTTCATCTTGGAGAAATGTTTACAAAAGATAAAATCGAAGCGGTAAAACCTGATGCAATTGTCCTTGCTGCCGGCGCTGAAAATCTCATTCCCGATATACCCGGAATTAAAGGTGAAAATGTAGTTAACGCTATTGATGTCTTAAAAGGAGGAGTCCCCGTATCTAATGATATCGTTGTTATCGGTGGTGGTCTGATTGGAGCAGAGACAGCGGAATACCTTGCTGATCAGGGCAAAAATATAACTGTTGTTGAGATGCTTAAATCGGTTGCCACTGATATTGGCCCATCAAGTCGCTGGGGTTTTCTTTCGCGACTTAAAAGGAAAGTCAATATATTAACATTAACAACGGTTATTGAGATCAAAGAGGGAACCGTTGTAGTTTGTGATAAAGATGGTAATCAAAGGGAAATATCCGCAGATTTAGTTGTTCTTGCCGCGGGGTTAAGGAGTCGGAGAGATTTAACCGGTTTTTTGGAGCAATCGGGCATCGAATATTATATCATCGGATCATGCCGTGAACCGGGACAGATAGTGGATGCTGTGGCCGACGCATTTGAGATTGGATGTAAAATAACATAAAAAAGATAACAAAATGAAAAGGAAGGGAGATATATAATGAGTGACTTAACTAAATTATTTTCACCAGGCAGGATAGGCAAGATGGAGCTTAAGAATCGTTTAGTCATGGCTCCTATGATGGCTCTTGCTGCTTTTGGCAAGGCTGCAATCACGGAGGAGGAAAGGGAAGGTTATGTTAGCTCCAGAGTTATGGATTGGTTCGCAGAGATAGCCAAAGGCGGTGTGTCCCTGGTTCTTGGAGAATCATCAACGATTCTTCCTGAATCACATGCCGCGTCGAGAGCCGGCGCGTTTGATGATAAATTCATTCCGGGATTAAGGGGAGCCGCTGAAGCGATGCACCAAAATGGAGCTTATGCAGCTTTTCAACTGTTACATCATGGCAGGATACTCACTACGCATCGCAGGGGACTCGCGCATTCTGAAGTGATCGATCCGGTAGGTCCATCTGCCATACCATGGGGGCGAAGAAGAGAAGTTGCCAGGGAAGCAAGCAAGGCAGACATAAAACATCTGGTTGATGGGTTCGTTGAAGCGGCGCGTCGCCTCCGGGATGCAGGATTCGATGCCGTGGAACTGAAAGGCGCTCACGGATATGGTATAGGGCAGTTTCTTTCACCTCATTCCAATCAACGCACCGATGAATATGGCGGCACTCCTGAAAAAAGGGCTCGTTTTGCCTGTGAGATAATAACCGCCACTAAAGAGAGACTTGGCGATGACTTTGCTGTTATATTTCTCATGAGTGCAACGGAATATATCAAGGATGGTATTACCTTGGAAGATTCTCTGATTCAGGCGCCATTATTTGCCAAAGCAGGCGCCGATGCTCTGCATGTTGAAGGTGGTGTAGCGGATATGACGCCCTACATAACAAACCCCTGTTATCTTCTTCCCGATGCTTTGTTTGCTGATGATGCGGCAGCCATCAAGAAGGTAGTTTCCATTCCTGTTATAGTCGGTGGCAAGATTGGGGATCCCGTACTTGCCAATCAGATATTAGAGGAGGGGAAGGCTGATTTCATAAGTATGGCCCGGCCCCTTCTTGCTGATCCTCAGCTTCCCAACAAGGCCAGAGAAGGCAGACTTGACGAGATCAAATATTGTTTGTGGTGTAACAATTGCTGGGACATGACCTGGCGAGAGAATTTTAAAAAGCGAGGGATCAGATCATGCACAGTAAATCCTGCCTTGATGCGGGAAAGGGAGTTTGAACTCAAACCGGCTGACTCGCCTAAAAAAGTGCTCGTGGCGGGTGGTGGATTGGCAGGTATGGAAGCGGCTAAAGTGCTGGACCAGCGAGGTCACAAAGTGATTCTTTGTGAAAAAAGCCGGGAATTAGGCGGTCAGTGGAATATTGCTTCTCAGATTAAGGGAAAGGAACATTATGCCAGATTCCGCGATCAAATGATTCGCGATCTCGACAGATCCGGAGTAGAAACAAGGTTGAATCAGGAAGTAACTGCAGAATTTGTCCGTGAGATCAGTCCTGATGAAGTAATAGTAGCTACGGGGGCTTTTCCCCTCGTTCTCAATATACCTGGCATCGAGGGGAAAAATGTGGTGCAGGCAGTAGATGTTATTACCGGCAAGGCAAGTGTAGGCCAGCGCGTAGTGGTGATGGGAGGGCGTTATTTAGGTATGGAGATAGCGCTTATGCTTGCTGAGCAGGGGAAACATGTTTCCTTGACCACGCTGCATGAATTAGGACGTAATCACAGATTTATGGAACGATATACCCTGGCAACACTGAGGCAAAAGCTTGTTGAAAATGGCATTTACATTTATGCGTACGCGCCGGTAGAGCGAATTTGTGAAGATGGGGTTTATATAAATCATGGCCCGGAACTCTTTTTTCTTAAGGCGGATACTGTTGTGCTGGCTATTGGTGTCAGTCCGCAGAGAAAACTTTTGGAAGAACTTGAATCAACTTTTTCTAATCTTAAGATTCATACTATTGGTGATTGTGCAGAGCCCAGAGATGCTGCGGAAGCCATGAGGGAAGGAGCGGAAACAGGCAGGGCCATCTGAAGATGAGCTTATTTGTTTTTTGTCTTGAAATAGAAATCTCTTTCAGATATATGAAATCTCATTCAGGGCGGTTAACTCAGTGGGAGAGTGCTACCTTCACACGGTAGAAGTCACTGGTTCAAATCCAGTACCGCCTACCATGAAAATCAAGGGGTTGGGTCTTTGCGGCCCGACCCTTTTGACATTCCGGTGTAGGGAAACGTTAACGGAGCATCATGAGTCTAAAAAAGGAAATAAAGTTTTTCATCATCAAGCACTTTCTGACTTTTCCTGCGTATTATATTCTAAATTTGTATGCAAAAATCATAAGGCTGCGCTTCGAAAACGAGGAGGAAATCAAAAACCGTCTGGAAAACAATGGGCGTGTTATATTAGCCTCCTGGCACCAGAGGTTTTTCGGAGGATTTTATCTCCCCAAGATACTTGGGAGGCCGATTTGTATTATGATTTCTCAGAGTGAGGATGGAGATTTTATTGCCGATGTTGTTAAGAGAGTCGGCTGGATTCCGGTGCGTGGATCAAGTTCCCGGGGAGGCAAAAAGGCTTTAAAGGGAATGGTCGATGAAATTAGCAAGACTCAACTTGCCGGTCACATTGTGGACGGCCCGACGGGGCCTCCCCGTGTTATTAAGCCGGGTCTTATTTCCATGGCACAGCAATCGAAATCTGCGATTTGTCCCACCTGTGTTTTTTATGACAAACCGTGGATATTTAACAGCTGGGATCGATTCATGGTTCCCAGGCCGTTCAGCAGTGTTGTGATTCGATTCGGTTCTCTTGAATTTGTTCCAGAAAATATGAATTCTGAGGAGTTTGAGGAAAACAGACTTTACGTTGAGCGAAAAATGATAGAGGAATATGAAAAAGAGGATCAGTACTGGAACAAGAAAAGTGGATTGATGCCCGACAATTCGTGATTATGATATTTTCATCGAGAAATCAGCTTCATTCCCTTTAGATATTTTTCAGTCAGTTGCAAATAATCTCTAATTCCAATTTCAGCAAATGCTTTTTGTTCAGAAGTCACATTCTTGATTATCTTTGCGGGACTTCCTACCGCGAGTTTCCCGGCTGGAATATGCATGCCGCTTTGAACAACCGACCCGGCGCCGATAAAAGCACCTTCCTCGCAAACCACGCCGAATAACAAAATTGCTCCTATTCCTATAAGGCATCTCGGTTTGATATGAACGTCGTGTAAGACAGCGCTATGTCCTACAAGGACTTCCTTTTCGACAATTACTTCTGTGCCCGGGTTGACATGGATTACCGTATTGTCCTGGATGCTTGTATCGTCTTGAATAATTACCGGCCCGCAATCCGCTCGTATGACTACGCCTGGAGCGATGAAACATCGGCTGCCGATGGTAACATCACCTATGAGGACAGCTTCAGGATGGACAAAACTTGTCGGAGAAATGGTTGGTTTCTTCCCATCAAATTCGTAAATCGGCATTAAGTTTTTCCTAACCCGGACAAACCGGAACCAAACAAGATATATTTTTATCACGAAAACACGAAAGTACAAAAACACGAAAAAGAAAATTTAATTTCGCACTTTTTTTTCCTTCGACAGGCCTTCGGCGTGAGCTCAGTCGAACGCTCAGGATGACTTG
>JAGGSD010000419.1 GCA_021159265.1 Syntrophobacterales bacterium
GTGAACGGCTGCAGGCTTTCAGCTTCGAGCTTTTCCGGCTTGTCCGGGTTAGGTTGTTAGGCTATTTTCCCTTCAGCCTCCTGCTTTCAGCATAAACAACCTGGGTAGTTACACCATGAACTACGAATTAACTGATACTGATTTTGAAAGGATAAGCCGTCTTGTTTATGAACAGTGCGGTATTAATCTGCATGCGGGCAAAAAGGAACTGGTAAAGGCAAGGTTGGGCACGCGTTTGAGGGAAGAAAATTTCGGGTCTTTCAAGGATTATTATCGTTATGTGACAACTGAAGAGGGAATTGATGAGCTGGTTGCCATGATCGATTCCATTTCCACCAATCTGACGAGCTTTTTCAGGGAAGAGAGCCATTTTCATAAACTTTACGAGATTGTGCCTGAAACGATAAAAGCGACTTATAATGAGCACCAGGTACCGAAATTGAGGATATGGAGCGCGGGATGTTCTACAGGGGAGGAACCCTATTCGCTTGCAATTACCGCAAAGGAGATTGCTGACGGCAAAAATTATGATCTTAAGATACTGGCTACCGATATCTCCACAAAGACGCTCAGGACTGCTGTAACCGGTGTATATCCAAAGGAGAAGATCAAGAACATCCCCCCTTCACTCCTGAGAAAATATTTTCAGATCGGACAGAAACACTGGAGCGGATACTATCGGGTGAAAAAAGAGATTAAGGATATTATAAGATTCAGAAGATTCAATCTCATGGAAACTTTGCCTGTAAATAGTCTTTTTGACATCATATTCTGCAGGAATGTCATGATATATTTTGACAAAAAAACGCAAAAAAGCCTGGTAAACAGATTTTATGACAGCCTGAAAAAGGGGGGTTATTTCTTTGTTGGGCATTCCGAAAGCCTGATGGGTTTGCCCCACCGGTTTAAGTATATCGAACCGAGTGTATATCGGAAATAGGGGTCAGGGATCGGAGGTCAATGAGTTTTAAAAGTTATTGAGATCTGGAGGTTTGGCAAAAGGCAATGGAACTGGTAGTAGAATGCTATCAGATAACGAAAATTTTTCCTAAGAACGAAGCATATGGACTGACCAGCCAATTGCAACGTGCATCTGTCTCGGTTCCGGCAAATATTGCCGAGGGACGAGGACGACAATATACTAAGGAATTTCTCCAACATTTGTCTATAGCTTATGGATCTCTTGCAGAGTTGGAAACGCTTCTCCAGATAGCCCAGCACTTAAATTATTTAGATGCAAATCTGTTGGAACAAATATTAGGCAGGACAGCGGAAGTTGGTCGAATGCTTAACGGTTTACGAAAATCTTTGAGAAAGCATAACTGACCCCTGACCCCTGACCCCTGTGGTAACTTTATGAACCGTATTGTAATAGGAGTTGCAGATCTGAAGATAAGTAGCAACATTGAGGATATGTTGATTACGTATGCTCTGGGTTCATGTATCGCTGTTGCTGTTTATGATCCCATGGTAAAGGTTGGAGGGCTTTTGCATTTTATGCTTCCGGATTCAAAGCTTGATTTGAATAAAGCCAAAGCAGCCCCTGCAATGTTTGCAGATACCGGCATACCTCTTTTGTTCAAATCGTGTTACAGGCTGGGAGCTAAAAAAAGACGTATGATCGTAAAGGTTGCCGGCGGGGCCAGCATCCCGGATAATTCAAACTACTTCCGGATCGGCCAGAAAAACATAACCGCTTTGAGAAAGATATTCTGGAAAAATAATGTCCTGATAGATGGCGAGGACACCGGTAAATCTCACAACCGGACCGTTCAACTGAATATTTCTACCGGCAGGGTTGTTGTTAAGAACTCCAGCGGGGTCTGGAAGGAGTTGTAGGGCAGGCGTTCACGGCTTGAAACTTGAAATTGGGAAGAACAGCACAAAAGCATGAAGACCCAATTTCCAATTTCTATTTTCTAATTTCAACGTTCCGTGAACGGTTAAAGGAGTTATCATGTCTTTCAATGTACTGATTGTGGATGATTCAAACTCGATGCGCGCTGTTATAAAAAAGGTTATTTCAATCTCAGGTTTCAAGATGGACCAATGCATTGAGGCGGGAAACGGGAAGGAGGCACTCGAAGCGCTGGCAGAAAATTGGGTGGATGTCATCATATCGGATATCAATATGCCTGAAATGAACGGGTTTGAATTATTGGAAAGGCTGAAGGGGGATGATTTTCTCAGGGATATTCCCGTTATCGTAATAACCACTGAAAGTAGTGAAAGACGTATGCAGGATGCCTTTAATCTTGGGGCAAAAGGCTTTATAAAAAAACCTTTTTCACCTGAGGAGGTAAAGAAAATTCTTTACGAGGTCATAGGAGTGAATGATGAAGGAGAATATGAAGAAGATAGAGGAGATGACAAGGCATTCGATTTTTGAGGTTTTTAACAAAATGTTTTTTCTTTTTCTTGAGCCTCTCGATGATAAGGACAATGGATATGATATGGAGGCTGCAATACGGTTTGAAGGTTCCATGAGCGGGGAGGTCAGGATATTTCTCTCTGCTGATATTGTGAAAACCATGATTCAAAACATGCTGGGTCTGGCGGAAGATGACATTACCGAACGGGATATAGAGGACTCTTCAAAAGAAGCGGTCAATATGATCGCCGGAAATTTCCTCGGCAAACTTGACAGCACAGAAGTCTTTAATCTGTCAATGCCGGTGTTTAAAAAACAACCCGGAGACCTTGAGTTTACGGAAAATGCCTGCAGGATGGATTTTGATTCGGATGGTGGAAAAGTTGGAGTGATCATAGCCGTGAACGGTTACCCATAGACTAACAGCCTTCAGCCTAAACAACCTGAAAAGTCTGACAGGAGAGTGTAACCTTGAAAAAAATAAGAGTGCTCATTGTTGATGATTCCGCCATCGTGAGGAAGATATTTTCCGAGGAGCTCTCAAAATTTCCTGATATTGAAATAGTAGGGACAGCTCCCGACCCGTTTGTTGCCAGGGATAAGATCGTCAAGCTCGCGCCGGATGTCATAACTCTGGATATCGAGATGCCGAGAATGGATGGAATAACCTTTCTCAGGAAGTTGATGAGGTATTATCCGCTGCCGGTAATCATAGTGAGTTCCCTGACGCCAAAGGGAGGGAAATTGACGTTGGAAGCGATGGACATTGGAGCTACTGAGGTTATTGGAAAACCAGGAGGTTCCTATACGGTTGGGGATATGAGCGCTCAACTGGCAGATAAGATCAGGGCCGCATCGAGGGTAAAAGTAATAAGGAAACCTTTAGATGAAGGTTCTGCTTCTGAGAGGTCTGAACCGATAAAAGCTATTGCAAAAACCTCTAATAAGCTTATTGCTATTGGCGCCTCTACGGGCGGGACCGAGGCATTAAGGGTTGTTTTGACCAGTATGCCGCCGAATTCACCGGGGATACTTGTGGTACAGCACATGCCGGCCAAATTTACAACAGCCTTTGCGGAGAGATTAAATGGAATTTGTCAGATCACAGTGAAGGAGGCTCAAAATAATGATTCTGTAAATCCGGGGACTGCCTTGATTGCGCCGGGTAATTTTCACATGATTTTGAGGAGAAGCGGCGCCAGGTATTATGTTGAGATCAAGGATGGTCCGATGGTTCACCATCAACGTCCCGCAGTTGATATATTGTTTAAATCGATTGCGAAGTCGGCGGGATCAAATTCAATTGGCGCCATACTTACCGGTATGGGATCAGATGGCGCTCAAGGTCTATTGGAAATGAAACAGGCCGGCGCGAAAACAATTGCCCAGGATGAAAAATCATGTATCGTCTTCGGAATGCCTAAGGAAGCTATAAAATTAGGGGCTGTAGATAAGGTGGCGCCTTTGGGCAGGGTCGCTGAAGAAATAGTAAAGATGGTGTGAACTGCTCAGGTTCACAGTTCGAAGGTTAGAGGGTTAGAAGGTTAGAAGAGCAGAGGGTTAGACAGCAACGAGTAACCCTGAACCCTGAACCCTTGAAGCAAAGATTTATGAGGTCTGGAATTATGAAAGAGTATGGTTCTCTATTAAAATCAATCGACAGTATAGCTTCCGACTTTCTGTTTATTGACGGGAAAGAGATCGATGTGCCAGCTGCCGGGAAGTTGCTTAACATGTTGGATGAGCTGATAAAAGAAGCGGACGCTCTGGAAGCAGATCGGTTGAAACGGGTGGCCGGTGGATTGAGTAGTCTTCTGGAAAAGATCGTTCTTGAAAGAATAGAGGATGAAGAAGCGGGATTTGGCGCTTTTGAAAAGGGTGTTATCCTGATGCAGGAGATCGGCGACAGCCTTAAAAACACCGGCGGTTACGAAGGTGATATTGAAACTTTTATGGAGTCGATTGCCGCGCTTACGGGAGAGCAGGGAGCGGAAGCCGGAGATCAGAGATCGAAGGTCGAAGGTCAGAAATCAGCAACAAGCAACGAGGTGATTGCAGGAGAACAGTTACCGGTTGAAAAGTCGGCAGAAATTTCTCAGCAGGAAACAAGGACGTCTGAAACTGTTGAAATACAGGACGAATCATTGTTAAGAGATTTTATTATTGAAGGTCTCGAATATATTGATGAGATCGAGGTAAATATATTGAATCTGGAACAGGACCCCGAGAACAAAGATTATATCAATAATATTTTCAGGCCGTTTCATTCTATAAAGGGGGTAGCGAGTTTCCTGAACCTGGATCAGATCCGCGAACTTGCCCACAGCCTGGAAACCCTGCTGGACAAAGCAAGGAGTGGTGAATTGTCTGTGACTTCCGGGCTTATAGATGTGATCCTCGACGGGGCCGATGCACTGAAGGTAATGATTGTTAAACTGAAAGACGAGTTGGAAGGCAATCCACCTGAACCTTTAAAGATTGATCTGGCTGCCTTGAAAAGGCGGATAGAAGGCGCTGAACAGGATGCCCCGGATACAATGGAAGTAAAAAAACTGGGTGAAATACTGGTCGAAAACGGCGCTATAACAGAGGAAAACCTGGAACAGGGACTTGAGGCTGCGCGACAATCGACTCCACCCAAAAAAATTGGGGAAGCCTTGATATCCGAAGGCAAGGTTACTCCCAAGCAGGTGTCACATGCCCTGAGAAAACAGACGGAGCGAGCCGTAGATACCGCTGTGATAAGGGTAAACATAAAGAAACTGGATGATTTAATCGATACGGTTGGCGAACTGGTCATTACACAGTCGATGATCAGGCAGAATCCGTTTATTCTATCAAATTCCGACAGAAGGTTGAGCAAAGATGTTTCCCGTCTGTCCGGTATTACATCGGAACTCCAGAGAACCTCTACCAGCTTGAGAATGATGCCTATCAAACAGACATTTCAGAGAATGTCCCGTCTTGTCAGGGATCTGTCCAGAGATGCCGGGAAAAAGGTCGGTGTTGTCACGGAAGGCGAGGATACGGAGATAGATAGAAATATGGTGGAGGAGATATATAATCCGCTTGTACACATGGTGCGGAATGCAGTGGATCATGGTATAGATTCTCCGGAAGAGCGTGTAAAAGCCGGCAAACCTGAAAAGGGCACGGTGCGGCTCAAAGCCTTTCACAGAGGAGGTAATATTGTAATCGAAATATCGGATGACGGAAAAGGGTTGGACAGGGACGAAATACTGAAAAAGGCCGTCGAGAAAAAACTTATTGACAGCCCACACAATCTTGCGGATCAGGATATTTATAAGCTGATTTTTCTCCCCGGTTTTTCAACTGCCCAGAAGGTAACGGAGATTTCCGGGCGGGGAGTCGGGATGGATGTGGTGAAGCAGGCCATGGAAAAGCTGCGGGGAAAGATAGAGATTGACAGCACTATTAATAAAGGTTCCACCTTTGCGCTCAGCTTTCCTCTCACCATGGCCATTATTGACGGTATGATTGTGAGGGTGGGCAGCGAAAAGTATATTATCCCTACCACCGCGATCAGACAATTGTTGCGTCCCGTGAAGAAATCTTATAACAATATAGCAGGTAAGGGTGAGATGCTGAATGTAATGGGTAATCTTTTGCCGTTGGTAAGATTGTATGAAATCTTCGATATAGAACCTGATTATCGAGATCCCTGGGAAGCTATAACGGTGGTTGTTGAGAATGAAAGCAGCTCCAAATGCCTGTTGGTGGATGAGGTTATAGGAAAAGAAGAAGTGGTGATCAAAAGCCTCGGTGAAAATTTGAAAAACGCCAGGGGGATTTCCGGCGGTGCTATCATGGGGGATGGTAATGTAGGGTTGATATTGGACCCGGAAGGGTTGTTTAAATTGAGTGAGAGTTCAGGCTGAAGGTGTTTAGACTATAGGCTATCAGGCTAAAAGCTAACAGCCTTCATCATAAAGGGAGCGCGGTTATGGATATTGACAAGAATATGAAAATACTGGTAGTTGACGATTTTGCCACGATGAGAAAGGTTATTAAGAATCTTTTAAAACAGATCGGGTACATAAATATCGTCGAAGCAGATGATGGTGTGGCGGCTTTGAGGATATTAAAATCACAGAAGGTGGATTTTATCATTTCCGACTGGAATATGCCCAATATGAATGGTCTTGAGTTTCTTAAAGCTGTCAGGGCGGATAATGAATTGAGTGGTTTGCCGTTCCTGATGGTTACGGCGGAAGCTCTTAAGGAAAACGTTGTGCTGGCGGTCAAGGCGGGTGTCAGCAATTATATTGTAAAACCTTTTACCGCCGAGGTCCTGAATGAAAAGATCGGGAAAATTGTAGAAAAGATGGGGTAACCGTTCAGGGTTCGGTAGTCCCTTAGTTGTAATATCCTTGCCTGCCTGTGCGTTGCCTGTCTGCGTGCGGACACGCACAGGCAGGCACGC
>JAGGSD010000304.1 GCA_021159265.1 Syntrophobacterales bacterium
AAGTTACTTTCCATTATAATGCCGTAAAACGGCATAGCGGGGCTTTTTACGAGACCATCAACATTTGAACATTCGAATTTCGTATTTTTTTCGTATTTCGATATTCGAATTTCGTATTTATTTTAACTGGGGAGGTTAAACCATGCATTCTAAATATTATACAGTCTTCATTATTTTGGTTTTTTTTGTTACACCCTTTAGCGCAGCGCTTGCCGCAGATGTCACTCTTACACCTTCATTAAACCTCAGGGGCGAATACAATGATAATATCGACTTTTCCAGAACGAACAAACAGGATGATTATATCGGGACTGTAAGCCCCGGCCTCACATTCGGCTATGCCACCGATCGTCTGGACATCGGGGCCCGAGCTGTCGTTGACGTTGTCCGGTATATGGATCAAACGAACCAAGACAATGAAAGGCAAAATTACGGTCTGGATGCATCGTATCGAATCTCTGAAAGATTAAGCATCAGGGCTAACGGTTCCTACGTGAAAGACACAACTCTCGATACGGAACTTCTCGAAACAGGCCTTGTGGAACGGCGGTCGGATCGTAAGCATTATGGCGGGGGCGGCGGTTTATCTTTTCAGATAAGTGAAGTTACCGATATAGGTATCGATTACAATTACACGAAAACGGATTACGATCTCATTGATTATACCGATTCGGACGGTCATTCTGTCTCTCTCCCTTTTCATTATTCATTCAATAACCGTCTCGATGTACTGACACTGAGGCCTTATTATAGAAATACAGATTCTGATGAGAACAAAGTCGACAGCTACGGTTTTTCCCTTGGCATCGCTCATACATTCACCGAAACATTCACGGGCAACGTCAGCGCCGGTACAAGATACACGGAAACAGAAGATAATACAGGCAAGACTGACAATGACTGGGGCTGGGCAGCAGATGCCAGTCTGACAAAATCCTGGCAGACTGCCTCCGCAAGTTTAGGCTACTCACGTAACCTTGATTATACAGCCGAGGGAGAACTTGTCGAAGTAAACAGATTTTCTCTGTCGACCAGTAAAATGCTGACGAACAAGTTCAGTATACGCTTAGCCGGTTCTCTCTATTTCACCAAATCGACTGGCATATCCCGAAACAGAGATACGAGATATTACACAGTGGCTCCATCACTAAACTACATGATTACAGAAAATCATTCGCTGGCGCTTGGGTACAGCTATTCAAACGAACATGATAAAATGTTGACAAATGATCAAGATCGGGACCGAAACATGGTATGGCTTACCCTGAATTTCAATTTCCCGCAAAAGTGGTAGTTTTTTGTGAATCACGGATAAATGATCAAATATTCGGCCTCGAGCATTGGTCCTGGCATCATTGTTGCTTATTAAATCTGTTACCTTAAGGTAATCGGCCCGTTCAGGGGAACGGGCCCTACATTCTTGTTTGACCCGTTGGGGAACGGGCCCTACATAACGTTGTATAACATGTAGGGGCCGATGCCCTCATCGGCCCGGCATTAAGAAACGGCCGTTCAAAGGAACGGGTTCTTCTCAATATAAATAAAGGAATATTTTTAATGGAAAGTATCAATGAATTCAAAGGATTAATCAGAAGAAGGATAAAAATTTTCCTGTTATCCGCCATACCGGTATTTATAATCGTGACTATAATAGCTTTTATACTGCCGCCGATTTTTGTTTCCAGATCAACAATTCTCATTGAATCTCAACAGATTCCCCAGGAATATGTAAAGTCCACTGTAACAGGCTATGTGGAACAGCGTCTCCAGTCTATTACACAGCAGATTCTGAGCCGCGCTAATCTGATAAAAATTATCAATCAATTTAATCTGTACCCTGACATGGGAAAAAAATACGCCACGGAAGTAGTTCTCGCGAAAATGAGGAAAGATATTGTTCTGGAAACTATCCAGGCAGGTGGAAAAAGAGGTAGAGATGCAACCATTGCCTTTACCCTTTCATATGAAGGTAAAGACCCGACAACTGTTCAAAAGGTCGCCAATGTACTTGCTTCCCTCTACCTTGAAGCAAATCTGAAAAAAAGAGAAGCTCAGGCCACACGCACAACCGAGTTTCTGCAGCAGGAATTGAATCATATAAAAAAACAAATCGACGAATACGGAAACAAAATCACCAAATTCAAGAAAGCCCATATCGGTGAACTCCCCGAGTACAATGCCATCAATGCTCGCGCTCTGGATCAACTGAGCCGGGATATTGACCAGGTTAATATGCAGCTTAGTTCACTCAAGGAAAGAAAGGTCTACCTCGAAGGGCAAATTGCCAATTTAGATATTTCGGGACCCGTTGTAACGGCAGGAGGAACAATCGTATCCGGGGGAACCCGGGAAGAACGTCTTAAGTCTCTTCGTTTGCAGCTTATCAACCTTCAGACCAGTTTATCTGACAAACATCCCGATATTATAAGGCTAAAAAAGGAGATCCATGAGCTGGAAGCCCAGACAGAGGAAACAAAAGTTTCTTCTGCTGATACGGAACGGCTCAACGATTTAAAAAATCGTCTTGTAACGATGAAAGCTCAATTAGGCCCACAACATCCCGATGTTGTCAAACTTTCAAGAGAAGTGGCAAGCCTTTCCAGAAAAATACAGAACTCTGAAAAAGGCAAAACGGCATCCAGACTTGCTCAAGAGGAGAAAAACCCCGCCTATATGAGTCTCAAAACACAGATAGAATCTATTAATATAGAGATCAATCACCTCCTTGATGAAAGATTCCGCATCAAGAAAAAAATGAACTATTATCAGAAAAAAATCGAAAACGCTCCACGTGTCGAAAAAGAATATGTCAGTCTGACCACTGATTACGAAAATGCCAAGGAAAAGTACAATGAGATCATGAGCAAGTTGATGGAGGCGCGAGTGGCCAAGGGAATGGAAGAAACCCAGCATGGTGAACGTTTCACGATCATAGAGCCGGCGGCGAAACCTGAAGCTCCCGAAAAACCCGATCGGCTTAAAATTATGCTCATGGGGCTATTCCTCTCCTTAGGCACCGGCGCCGGTCTTGCGTTCCTTCAGGAAAACCTTGATCATTCAATAAAAACGACAACCGATCTTGACAGCCTCGGAGATGTCCCCATGTTATCAGCTATTCCTTTAATTGAAAGCGAAGCAGATATAAAACGCAGACACAAAAGGATAATTATCGCTGTTTCGCTGGTTATTGGTGTCGTATGCGCAACATTGATCATTATTCATTTTTTTATTATGCCAATTGACATCCTCTGGTTGAAAATCCAGCGGAAATTAATGATACAATTGTAAACAATCGGATTACTTCTCCCATTGAGGGGAGAGGATTAGGGTGAGGGGTGTATATCAAGACCTTTGCACAACCCCTCTAATCGTCATTCCGGGCTTGACCCGGAATCCAGGGACTGCTTGATAATACTGGATTCCGTGTCGTGCTTAGCGTGCACGGAATGACAAAAAGGCATGTTTTATAAGGTTATGCAAAGCTCTGATATCGTAACTCAAATTAATTAATATTTTTAAGGAAATATAGTCATGAGTAAATTAAGAAAAGCCCTGGATAAAGCGAAAGAAGCCAGAGAGGGTCTCGCGGGAGATATTATAATAGATGACAATATCTCATCTCCTTTGAAAACTTCGCCGATAAAGAAGCGGGAAGAACGTTTTGAAAAGATCAATCCTGCTTATCACCATACAACAATTAAGCATATCGACTTTCAAAACCTTGAAAACAACAAAATTATCTCCATCTGCCATGAAAACGCAGTTGCAGATCAGCTAAAGATTCTCCGGACCCAAATTCTCAGTCAGTTAAAGAAACTACAGGGGAACAGTCTCCTCATCACCAGTGCGAATCCCGGTGAAGGCAGAACAGTCACAGCTATTAATCTTGCCATCTCACTTTCTCAACAGATAGATGGCACTGTTCTTCTTGTAGATGCCGATCTGAGAAAACCTTCCATACATAGTCTTTTGGGGTTTGATGCCGAAAACGGTCTTTCCGATTATCTGCGAGGCAAAGCGCAAATAGCCGATCTTCTGGTAAATCCGGGGATGCACAGACTGGTAGTTCTTCCCGGCGGCAAACCTATACCAAATTCTTCAGAGCTTTTAGGATCACCCAGGATGGAGGACCTCGTCAATGAACTGAAAGAACGTTACGCTGACAGAATTATTATTTTCGATAGCCCCCCCCTCTTGACGAGTGCCGACTCATTGGTTCTTTCTCGTTTCATCGATGGCATTTTAATAGTAGTTGAAGCGGAAAAGACCACCAGGGAGAATCTCAAACGTGCTACGGAGCTTCTACGGGATAAACCTGTTATCGGAACTATACTCAATAAAACAAAATAATGAGCACTTAGGCCGCGCTAAGGACAAACCTCTCGAACGGTGGTGGACAGATATCATTCAGAACGCAGTGTCCGTTCCCCGAAGGAGCCGGCGAAAACGGGCCGATAAGGGCATCGGCCCCTGCAAATACAAAAGAAGGGAGCAATCCGTATAATCTGAGAAATCTGTGGATTCAAAAAGTTTAGCACATGTACAAATCATTTTACGGCTTCAAAGAGAAACCCTTTAATCTTACACCGGACCCCGATTACTTATTCATGAGTCGCGGCCATGAAGAAGTATATACCCATCTCGAATACGCCATCAGAGAAAACAAGGGATTCATTGTAATCACGGGAGAAATCGGCTCCGGCAAAACAACGCTGATTAATTTTCTCTTACGCAAACTGAAGTCAACTATCCAGGTCGCCGTTGTTAATCAAACCATTGTTAGTCCTAAACAATTTATAAAAATGGTCTGCCAGGAATTTGAACTTTCCGTAAATGCCATGGATAAAGCTAAAATGCTTGATGTTTTTCACGAATTTTTACTAAAACAATTCGCCGAAAATAGGCGCGTCACATTGATAATCGACGAGTCTCAAAATCTACCGGATAAAACAATTGAAGAAATAAGATTACTTTCGAATCTGGAATCCGAAAAACATCATTTAATACAGATTTTGCTCGTTGGGCAACCTGAATTAAAATATAAGCTTCAACAGAAAAATCTGGAGCAGTTCATACAGAGAGTTACTGTTTACTGGCATCTGGGCGGTCTCGACAAAGATGAATTGAATCAATATATTCGTCACCGGTTATGGGTTGCGGGGACAGAAAACCTTGATATTTTTGATCAGGAAGCCGTTGAAGCTTTACACAAGTACTCCAGAGGAATTCCCCGGCTTATTAACATCTTGTGTGATGCCGCCCTTGTTCATGGCTATGCCGACGAATTAAAGGTCATTGGCAAAAATGTAATTAACGAAGTAGTAAATATCAGAGATATAGGTGGAATTTTTACTAAAAGTATAAAACATGGAAGGGAAACACGCCACTCTTCTTCTAAAAAAGACCCCCTTAAACAATTAGATCATCGGATACAAACCATCGAAAAGAAAATTGATCTATTTGAAAAAATCTTTGCTAACTTAAATCAATCATTAGAAACCTTTTCTTCTGCTAAAAAAAAGAGGGACAAGCTCATTCTTGAACTCACAACAATGTTAAAACAGAGCATGGAAAGTCAAACAAAGCTGATGTTGGAAATCATTGAGTTAAAACATAAACAAAATGGGGGTGGCGTTATCAATCATTCAAGCAGCCCGGCAACGCCCGTATCATATCCATCTCCAAACCAATCCCAGCACAATTCCAAGGATTAGCCAGATCGGAATAGAGATAATCAGTCCCCACATCAGTCCATTTACATTTTTCAGTGACTTTTCCAAATTTCTGGCATATAAACCTCTTTCAAGTTTTATTTTCACATCTTCAAATTTGAAAGGCTTGGTAACATAATCATACGCTCCGGCTTTTATTGCTTCGATCGCACTTTCAATACTTGGATATCCTGTGATCATTAAAAATACAACATTCGTATCCTTTTGCCTTATTTGCTTCAATAATTCCATACCATCCATTTTCGGCATCATAAGATCTGAAATAACACTATCGAATTTACCGGGTATGAATTTCTGAAGCGCATCTTCACCGCTATCAGCCGTTACCACAACATATCCAATGTTCGCCAGGTATTCTTTTAATACAGTGCGCACACTTTCTTCATCGTCTACAATCAATATATTTCCTCTAATCATGATCCCCCCTTAGTGTCGTGTCTAGTATCGAGTGTCATTGCGAGCGAAGCGAAGCAATCTCCTGCTATCGAAAGCTAACTTGGCATAATCCAAGAGAAGAGATTGCCACGGCCTTCGGCCTCGCAATGACGAAAGCTTGTGCGTCATTGCAAGCTTGCCACGACGCTGGGAGGCTGTCCGAAAATGAGAAATTTATTGCAAGGTCGAGGAAGGCGAAGATTTTAACGGTTCGACTGAGCTCGCCGAAGGCCGCAGGAACACATTGTGCATTTTGAGGATTAAAATCTGAACTTGACGCAGAGATTGCGGAAAATAGCCATTCTCGGACAGCCTCTTAGCCTATATTAATATAGCTTAGACTTAGATTTAACATTTTTTGTGTTTTTTAACAAAAGATTTCTAACTTTCCCATTTATTTCATTATACAGCACCCAACCCAGATAAACGGGAAATTCGAAATTCGAAGCACGTTCGACGGTTCGACGGCTCGACTGAGGTCGCCAAGTCTGAGCTCACGCCGAAGTCTCACGTCGAAGTTCAAATGCGAAACAAATCGGAATTTCTAATATTGACAGTCTCGTAAAAAGTCGGATTTCCCCTCCCCTGGTG
>JAGGSD010000230.1 GCA_021159265.1 Syntrophobacterales bacterium
ATTTGGCTCCAGATTTTGTTTCAGGCCTGACGAAGCTGACGCTTTTCCCGTAAATACGCATCCCAAATGCAGTCCGGGGACATAAATGGAACCTTGAACCCTCGAATGGTTACAATAAAAGATTTCATCATTCGAATGGAAAAGCTTGGAATGAGAGGTAGCAATAAAATGACCACAAGTACAATTAAAAAAGCAATCGAAGACATAAAAAATGGTAAGATGGTAATCCTGGTTGATGATGAGGATCGGGAAAATGAAGGCGATCTCTGTATGGCAGCAGAGTATGTGACACCAGAAGCCATTAATTTTATGGCAAGATATGGCAGAGGATTGATTTGCCTGGCCTTATCTGATGAACTTGCAGACAAATTAAATCTACCATTGATGGTGAAAGACAATGAATCCAGATTCGGCACAGCCTTTACCGTATCTATTGAGGCCAGGGAAGGGGTAACTACGGGAATTTCAGCCGCTGACAGAGCAACGACAATACGCACTGCTGTTGCTGACAATGTTGAACCTGATGACATTGTTAGCCCGGGACATGTCTTTCCGCTTCGAGCCAAGAGGGGGGGGGTTCTTGTAAGGACCGGACAGACAGAGGGTTCTGTCGATCTGGCCAGGATGGCAGGCCTTAAACAGGCTGGTGTCATCTGTGAAATCATGAAAGATGATGGAACAATGGCGAGAAGACCGGATCTTGAAATATTTGCTAAAACACACAACTTAAAAATCGTTACAATTGCCGATATGATCAATTTTCGGTTGCAACACGAAAGCCTGGTTAGAAGGGCGGCGACTGCTAAAATCCCCACGCGATATGGCGGATTGTTTGATATAATAATGTACGAAAATGATGTGGATCATATGGAGCATATTGCTCTGGTCAAAGGAGAGATTCACCCTGATGACAAGGTTCTGGTA
The DNA here is from genome assembly GCA_021159265.1 of Syntrophobacterales bacterium. Classification (GTDB taxonomy): domain Bacteria; phylum Desulfobacterota; class Syntrophia; order Syntrophales; family UBA6807; genus UBA3084. The sequence goes on from JAGGSD010000230.1 coordinate 925, forward strand.
CGAGTTCACTCGGAATGCTTAACAGGTGATCTTTTTGGTTCCGAACGGTGTGACTGCGGTGACCAGCTCCATACTGCCATGAAGATGGTGGAGCAAGAGGGTAAAGGAGTTATCGTGTATATGCGCCAGGAAGGGAGGGGCATCGGTCTTAAAAATAAGATTAAGGCATATCATTTACAGGAGCAAGGCAGAGACACAGTTGAAGCAAATATCGAACTCGGATTCAAACCGGATCTCAGAGATTACGGTATTGGAGCCCAAATCCTCGTGGATCTGGGTATAAGAAAAATGCGATTAATGACAAATAATCCCAAAAAAATCGTAGGTCTTGAAGGATATGGTGTTGAAATTGTTGAGAGGGTTCCTATTGAAATTGAACCTACTGAAAATAATATTCGTTATCTTACAACAAAGAAGAAAAGAATGGGACATATATTAATGAATGTATAGGAAATTTATAAAAGAACTAAGGGCTTAAGGTGTCAGATTTTTTTAGTCTATCATTGCTGATGGACATTAACTGAACGCTTCCAAAGATATAAGAGAAATGGGGAGATAATCATGCCGAAGATAACGGAAGGAAAAATTGTTGCCAAAGAAATGAAGTTTGGCGTAGTTGCGAGTCGTTTTAACGATTTTATCTGCAGCAACCTTGTTGATGGCGCATTGGATGCCTTGATCAGGGCGGGAGCCGATGAAAAAAACATCAATGTTGTGAAAGTTCCCGGCGCTTTTGAGATACCTGTTGTGGCAAAAAAACTTGCAAAAAGCGGAAAATTTAATGCAATCATATGCCTCGGCGCTGTCATCAGGGGAGCTACTTCACATTTTGAGTACGTAAGCTCCGAGGTTTCAAAAGGAATTGCCAGTGTGTCTTTAGAAACCGAAGTCCCTGTCGCTTTTGGTGTTATCACTGCTGACACTATTGAGCAGGCTATTGAAAGGGCAGGGTCGAAATCCGGCAACAAAGGTTGGGACGCCGCTTTGTCCGCCATTGAAATGGCTAATCTTTTTAAACTATTGTAGCCTGAGGAATGAATGGGTACCAGAAGAAAGGCAAGAGAGGTAGCCTTACAAGTTCTTTTTCAAATTGATATATCAAAAGTCGATGTTCACGAAGCAATAGATCTTTTCTGGAACAACTTTAAAGCGCCGGCAAACGTTAAATGTTTCTCTACGCAATTAATTAAAGGCACCCAGATGCATTTAAATGAAATAGACGCTTTAATAAAGAGCTGTTCCGAAAACTGGTCTCTTGAAAGAATGCCTGTTGTTGACAAAAGCATATTACGACTGGCCGTTTACGAACTTGTATACTGCAAGGATATTCCGCCCAAGGTAACGCTTAACGAGGCGATTGATATGGGAAAAGCTTACGGGTCGGAAAACTCAGGCTCCTTTATAAATGGTATACTTGATGCCTTATACACAAAAATACGTGAGAAAAATGAAAGTAAAGATATCATCGGAACCGGTAGACTTTCTGAACTATGAAAGTCTGGTTCTGGGGTTTTTCTCTGACGAAAGACCACCCAGGGGTTATTGCGGTTTCGTTGACTGGCGTCTTAACGGTATGATATCTAAACAAATCTTGAATGGTAAAATCACCGGGTCTTTCATGGAAAAGACACTCATTACCTCTAATTCCCGCATTCCTTCTTTAAGAATTCTGCTTCTGGGTTTAGGAAAATCGACAAGTCTAACGTATGATCAATTATACGCCGCAGGACACGTTATCGCACAAACCACGGAAAAAATTAATTGTACTGAATATGCATTTGATATTCCCAGCCCGGAGCGGTGTAATTTGCAAATGGCAGAGATGACAACAGCAATGGTATCCGGGTTCACTGATGAAGCTATAGAAAACAAAACTCAATCGGACATTATATCTATTTGTATCTTGGGAGATGAGATATACAGGGATGAAATCGTTTTAGGGGCCAACCAATTTAAGGTAAGCGTGAAAAACAAGATTAAAGTGTTTATCCTGGAAACATAATAACTCTATACATGACTCTGTTGATTTAAGGTCTTTTCGCCCAATCTCTGCGTTATGCTCAAAAAATAATCCTCGGAATATCAACTATATGCCTGCGGTTATTTTTTCGCATGCCTTGATCTTGAACGAAAATCCTCATAAATCAACAGAGTCATACATGTGAAACAGCAATTAGAAATTCCGATGTGGCGGATTTGGAAATGATATTGGGAAAACTGGAGTACTGGAGTATTGGAGTGATGGAGTTATGAGAGTAGTCGTGATAGGTGCCGGTGAGGTCGGTTATAATATTGCAGACATACTTTCCGCAGAGGGAAGTGATGTAATCATTATCGATAAGAATGAAGAACGTTTGAAGACGGTCGCTGAAAATCTGGATGTACAGACAATAGCAGGGAGTGGAAGCAGCCCACAAATCCTGAAGGCTGCCAAGCTGGATCAATGTGAAATGATTGTTGCTGTAACTGATAGTGATGAGACAAATGTGGTGGCGTGTCTTCTCGCCTCTGTTCTATCGAAGGGGGCTCTGAAAATTGCAAGGATAAGAAATATGGAATTAGGCGAAAATGTTGCCATCTTCGATAAAGATCATGTCAATATTGACCTGTGTATAAACCCGGAAAGGGAGTCAGTAAACAACGTTATGGATCTCATAGAATATCCGGGGGCTTCAGAGATTATCAATTTTGCAAGGGGACGTATAAAACTTGCAGCTTTTTACGTGAATTCAAGCTGTATTGCCGTGGGGAAACAACTGCATGAGATCAAAAAAATGTACAGGGAACACGATTTTCTAATCGCCCCTATTATCAGGAAAGAAGAGCCTATTGTACCATCCGGTAAAACGACAATTGAAGAAAATGATTATATTTTCGTCCTTTCCGAGTCAGAAAATGTGAGGGATATACTCAAATTCTTTGGTAAAGATGTTGATCCCGTTCAAAGGGTTTTTATTATGGGAGGGGGTAATACCGCTCTCTTGTTATCTAAAGCTCTTGAAAAGAAAGGGATCTTCGTAAAAATTATGGAAAAAAGACAGGACAAATGTAAAATATTAGCTTCCAATTTAGATAAGACTGTTATCCTCCATGGAGACGGAACAAGTCAGGATCTTCTCAAAGAGGAAAACATTCAGGATGCCGATTATTTTATTGCCGTTACTGATGATGAAGAGGCGAACATATTGAGCGCCCTTCTGGCAAAACAGCTTGGCGCCAGGAAAACAATATCTCTTATTAACAGAGTAGATTATACCCACCTTGTCCCTACTATTGGCATAGACGGTGTCATGAACCCGAGACATGCCACTATAAGCGAAATACTGCACTTCATAAGAAAGGGAAAGGTTATTTCAGCTACTCCTCTGCATGATGACAAGGCAGAGGCAGTTGAGTTTATAGCCCTGGAAACGTCAGAAATCATAAATACCCCACTTAAAGATCTGCAAATTCCCAAAGGAACGATAATAGGCGCCATCATAAGAGAAGATAAGGTAATTATTCCGGGCGGTGATTCCATTATCATTCCGGGGGATCAGGTCATACTTGTTACCCTCCATTCAGCCATTCCCAAGGTCGAAAAAATCCTAACCGTTAAACTGGATTATTTCGGATGAAAGCAAGAAACGTATTATATATACTGGGCCCATTCCTGTTTTGCCTGGGGCTTACCATGCTCTTGCCACTGGCCTGGTCTTTTTACTACAGGCAAGGAGACTATAAAGCTCTCTCCATATCCATGGGGATAACCTCTATTGTCGGCGCTTTACTATATTTCATTTTCAAGCCTGCAAATGGTGAGATTACTTTAAATCATAAAGAAGGTTTTTTAATTGTCGCTGCAGGATGGTTTCTTGCAGGTGTTTTCGGTTCCCTGCCGTATTTGATCCACGGTGTTTTGCCCGCATTTACTGATGCTTTCTTCGAATCCATATCCGGATTTACCACTACGGGGGCAACTGTTATTACGAATATAGAGAGCATTCCACATGGAATCCTTCTCTGGCGCTCCCTTACCCAGTGGCTTGGAGGAATGGGAATCATCATATTATCAATCGCTGTACTTCCTCTCCTTGGTGTGGGCGGCATGCAGCTTTACAAAGCAGAACTGCCCAGCCCTGTGAAGGATAAGCTGACTCCCCGTGTAGCGGAAACAGCAAGAACCCTCTGGATAGTCTATATTATCATTTCTATTGTTGAGTTTATTATGCTTCTCTTCGGAGGAATGGATGTTTTTAACTCGCTTTGTCATACATTCAGCACTATGGCTACAGGAGGATTCTCAACGAGTGATGCCAGCATTGGCCATTTTCGCAGTGTTTACATTGATGGCATCATTACCCTTTTCATGTTGATAGCAGGAATAAATTTCACCCTTCACTACAGTCTGATAATGGGGAATTTTAAAACCGTAATCAAGAATAGTGAGTTACGTTTTTATCTGGGAATTGTCCTGATTTCCGTGATTATAATAACTCTCAATTTGAGATTAAATATTTTTGAGGATATCGGCCAAAGTATTCGCTATGCCGCATTTCAGGCGATCTCTATATTAACAACAACCGGCTTTACAACAGACAACTTTAACGAATGGCCGGCCCTTTCCAAAATCATACTGCTTCTCCTGATGTTCATAGGTGGATCTGCTGGTTCCACGGGTGGGAGTATAAAGTGCCTGAGAATTCTCCTGATCCTGAAGCACAGTTATATGGAACTATACAGGCTGGTTCACCCTCACGCGGTAACGGCGGTGAAGCTCGGGAAGAAAACAGTTTATCCTGAAACAATGGCGAGCATCTGGGGATTTTTTATTCTTTATTTGTTATTAACAGTTGTTGCTTCTATCCTCATGACATCTCTTGGCCTGGATATGATAACGGCTTTTTCCTCAGTTGTGGCTACTATCGGAAATGTGGGACCTGGATTCGGAGCCGTGAATGCTTCATTAACATACAGTGAAATTCCTTCTCTTGGAAAATGGATTCTCTCCTTCTGCATGCTTGCTGGAAGGCTTGAAATTTACACTGTCATAATACTCATGATTCCGGAATTCTGGAAAAAATAAAAGGGTGCAATCCCATTGTGTACAATATGACATGTTTCACATACCCGATGTGAAGCGCTTCATTGCCCTTACTGTCGACTATTTTTTAGACTCTGAACAAACCATAGCCCAGTTTTTGCGAAATAGAGAGACAAAAACAGGGAATCCTTCAGGACAAGGAGGAATATGCGATGGTAACAGATGAAGATAGAGCTACTTTACATAAAATAGTAGTAGAAAAATATAGAAAGGGTCAGATTTCGATAGATGTCAATAGAAGTTCGTCACTTCTTCTCTATCCTAGAATTTCACAAAATCCACTGGTAAAAATATTTAATTTTATAGTTCGTGTTTATTCATTTCCTCTTACAATTATTGGTGTAATATTTGCTTCTGTTTTTACCGATAATTATCTGTTCGTTTTATGTTATATTATAGGGCTTTTCTGCCTCATATCTGCGGAAGACTATCTGTCAGAAGTAACAATGATAAATTCGGTACTGACGAATCAAAAAGTTTTTTCCAATTTACAGAGAAGAGGAGTAATATACGTCAGAGATGTTGTTGATCCTGAGATACCGGTCTAAAGGATATTCAACCCGGAATTCGCAGTATTCCCCTACCGCTACTTGAGAATCCTCGCAGTCCCGCCGTGGCGACATTTCACAAAGTTAATCCTCAACATATCCTGAGACCTTTGCAGAATGTTCAATTTTGTTTAAGTTCAAGGAAGGCGAAGATTTTAACCACAGGAATATATTGGATATTTCGAGG
>JAGGSD010000244.1 GCA_021159265.1 Syntrophobacterales bacterium
AATGTCATGTCAAGTTTGCAATGACGCACAAGCCTTCGTCATTGCGAGGCCGAAGGCCGTGGCAATCTCTTGGATTATGCCAAGTTAGCTCACAGCAGCAGGAGATTGCTTCGCTTCGCTCGCAATGACACTCGAGACTTGACACGATACTGGAGTTGCCTTTTACCCATAAATCGGCCGTACAAAGTTACCCGCCTCTGAGTATAAAACCTTCACACATTAATGACTCTGTTGATTTATGAGGATTTTCGTTCAAGATCAAGCCTGCCTGTGCCGCCTGCACGGCAGACAGGTGCGGACACGTACAGACAGGCACGCAGACAGGGCATGCGGAAAAAATAACGGTTCGACTGAGCTCGCCGAAGACCGCAGGCATATAGTTGATATTCCGGGAATTATTTTTTGAGCATAGCTCAGAGATTGGGCGAAAAGACCATTAATCAACAGAATCATTCATGAAGATGAATCTTCTGGGATTGTCCGAGGCTATCGTGCATGGAGAGTTTATAAGCGATTAAATTTCTTACATTCAAGTTTTGCAACAATTTCAAGGATCTGAATTTTATGTATAGTTTCCTGATCATGGTAAGGAAACTGTTGAAAAGCAATTGGAGTAAAAAATGTTAGAATCGATCTTGATTCCGGTCATCAGTCTGGGGGACATTGCATTTGTTCTGGGTCTATGCATCGTCTTTGTATCAAAGAAATTTTATGTTCAGGAAGATCCTCTTCTCAGTACTGTTATAGATTTATTACCCGGAGCGAATTGTGGAGGATGTGGATATCCTGGCTGTTCCCAGTTTGCTGCTGCATTGGTTGAAAAAAAAGACCCATCCATGGTTTGTACTTTTGGCGGCCCGGAAATTGCGCAAAAAATAGGTTCCGCCTTGGGAATACAAATGTCCGAAACAGAACCACTGGTTTGCACGGTCAGATGCCATGGGACTGATAATGTTGCCAAGGTTACGGCTAACTATCATGGAATTAAGGATTGCTGGACGGTGAAGATAGCATTTCATGGTACGAAAATATGTCCCTATGGTTGTTTAGGGCTGGGATCATGTATTTCTGCCTGTGATTACGGTGCGCTCAGCCTGAAAGATGGAATTATAAATGTTAATCCTGACCGATGCACTGGATGCGGTTTATGTGTAGATGCGTGTCCCCAGCAGGTTTTGGAAATGCAGCCGAGAGAACCGTGGAAGTATTATGTTGCATGCAGTTCCAAAGATAAAGGTGCTCTCACGATGAAATATTGCGAAGTTGGGTGTATTGGCTGTAAGAAATGTGAGAAAATATGTCCGACAGATGCAATAAAGGTAGAAAACTTTTGCGCAACGATAGATCAGGAAAAATGTTCAGCCTGTGGTTTATGTGCGGAGGTTTGCCCTACTAACAGCATAGTTTTAACGAAAGACTCCAGAATAATAAAGGAATCGTAAATGAGGACGTTCAAGAAGGGTGGAATTCATCCACCGGAAAATAAGATTACCGCAGATATTGGCATCGAAATATTGCCTACTCCTGATATTGTAACGATTCTCTTGAGTCAACATCTTGGAAAGCCGGCAAAGCCCGTGGTTAAAAAGAAACAAAAAGTCAAAAAAGGGCAGTTGATAGCCGAGGCCGATGGTTTTATCAGCGCTCATATCCACGCTACAACGAGTGGGATGGTTAAATCTATTGATGAGAGAGTTTCCTCTCCTGCAGGGCAATTTTCTCAGGCAGTAGTCATTGAGTCTGACGGTCAGGAAGAATGGGCCGATGGATTGAATATCGATATTGATTATGAGTCTCTTTCAAGAGAGGAAAAACTCCGGAAGATTCAGGATGCCGGAATTGTTGGAATGGGTGGTGCAGGGTTTCCTGCTCATGTAAAATTAAATCCTCCTCCGGAAAAGAAAGTTGATACTTTTATTCTAAACGGTGCGGAATGTGAACCTTTCCTGACTACTGATCATCGGCTTATGTTGGAAAAACCGGAAGAAATTTTGAAAGGTCTGGATATTGCTGCTTCATTTTTTGACAAAGATATAAAAGTTTATATTGGCATCGAGGCAAATAAAGCGGATGCAATCAAGATTATGGAAGAACGTACTCAGGGCACACGTTTTGAAGTAGTTCCTCTGAAGGCAAAATTCCCGCAAGGATGTGAGAAACAACTTATCAATACTGTAACGGGAAGAGTCCTTGCGGAGGGGCAGCTTCCGTTTGATGTAGGATGCCTGGTGCATAACGTGGCTACGATTTATGCAATATATGAGGCAGTAGCAAAGAATAAACCTCTGATTGAAAGGGTTTTTACCGTTTCCGGTATGGAAATAAACAGCAGAAAAAATTTAAGGGCAACGCTGGGGACCAAGATTACAGATATCGTGGATTATTGTGGTGGTGTTACAGATGAGATAAATCAGGTAATTGTAGGTGGTCCTATGATGGGTAAAGCCCAATTTACCTTTGACGTTCCTATTACAAAAACAACATCGGGTATTTTGTTCATAAATAACAGGGGGCTTGAACGTTCACGAGAGAGGGCATGCATCAGATGTGGCAAATGTGTGGAAGTATGTCCTCAGGGTTTGCAGCCCTGGATAATGACCGATCTGGCCCGGTTAAACCAGTTTGAACTTTTGCCGGCTTATGGGTTAAACGATTGTATGGAATGCGGAAGCTGTACTTTTGTCTGCCCGGCAAACAGGGACATTGTGCACTGGATAAAATATGCTAAAGTCATGAACACAAGGCAAAAGAGGTAATTGGCTATGACAACTCAGACACGACAACTGACAGTTTCCCATGCTCCCTTCGTAAGGTCGGGAGACAGCATTGAAAAAGTAATGTACACGGTCGCACTTGCCTTGCTTCCAGCAATTGCCGCAGCAATTTACTACTTTGGGTTAAGATCTTTGTGGGTTACCCTTACCTCGGTCATTTCCTGCATAGTGTTTGAGTTTCTTATCAACAAAATAAGAAAGAAAGACCTGACCTGTTTTGACGGAAGCGCAATTGTTACTGGCTTGCTTCTGTCTCTTAATGTTCCTGCCGGGTTGCCGTTCTGGATGGTTATTTTTGGATCGTTTGCAGCCATAGTAATTGCGAAAGAACTCTTTGGAGGCCTTGGTTATAATATCTTTAACCCGGTTCTGGTTGCCCGCGTATTTTTATTAATTTCTTTTCCAGCGGAAATGACGGCCTGGGTTGTTCCGCACTCCGTTGACATGGTAACAGCAGCTTCTCCATTGGGTCTGCTCAAAACTGAAGGCTTATCTGCCATAGCCAACATAAGTTACTGGAAGCTGTTCATGGGCGAAATTGGCGGAAGTATGGGAGAAACTTCTGCCCTTGCGATTTTGATTGGAGCATTGCTTCTGTATGCGAAAGGTTACATAAAACTCAAAATTCCTTTGACCTTTATAGCTACCACTTTCTTGTTTACCGGGCTTTTTTACCTGATTGATCCTTCAAAATATGCTTCTCCTGTTTTTCATTTATTGAGTGGAGGACTGATGTTAGGCGCATTTTTCATGGCAACAGATTGGGTGACATCTCCCATGCTGGCCAGAGGGCAGATAATATTTGGATTTGGTTGCGGGCTCCTGACTGGAATTATAAGATTGTTCGGGGGGTATCCGGAGGGTGTCGCTTTTTCAATCTTGATTATGAATGCCCTTGTTCCTCTTCTGGACAAGTGGGATCTGAACAGCATAGCAAAAGGAAGGAGGGCGCACTGATATTATGAAACCTGTTTTTGTTTTAACACTGATATGTGTGATTGCAGCCGCCCTGCTTGCCGGAGCGAATCATATTACAAAAGATCCCATTATAGAAGCAAAGAACAGGCTGAAGATGGAAGCGTTGGGTGAGATATTCCCGTTCGAGATTAAAAATGTTAAAATAATAAAGGATGGTAATACTATATATTATGAAATTCCTTCGGCTGACAACAAATTAAGGGGAGTTGGAATTGAGACCTTTACCGACAAAGGATATGGCGGACGTATCGATGTTCTGCTGGGAGTATCACCGGCTGGTGAAATTTATAATTATAAGGTGATTTTTTCAAAGGAGACCCCAGGTCTTGGCAGTAAGTTGTCTGACCCTGAATTTCGCAGGCAGTTTGGAGGTAAGTCTCTGACTGACGGATTTAAGTGGAAAGTTAAGAAAGATGGAGGAGATGTTGATGAGATTACTGCGGCAACAATCTCTTCAAGGGCTATTGTAGATGCACTAACGAAAGGACTAAACCTTTTTTCAGAGAAATATCTAAAAGGATATAAATAGAATGAGCGCACTTGATGAATTCTCGAAAGGTATAATTAAGGAAAATCCTGTCTTAAGAGTACTTTTAGGATTTTGTCCGACTCTGGCTGTCACCACTACAGCAATAAACGGTATTGGTATGGGAGTAGCAACAGCATTTGTTTTACTTTGCTCAAATATAGTTATTTCCATAATTTCAAAAGCGATACCCGATAAGGTAAGAATTCCGTGTTATATTGTAGTTATTGCTACATTTGTTACAATTGTTGATCTGTTGATCAAGGCATTTTCGCCGGAATTGAATAAAGCTCTTGGCATCTTTATTCCATTGATTGTCGTGAATTGTATTATCCTGGGCCGCGCTGAGGCTTTTGCCAGTAAGAATAATATTTTTTATTCTATCCTGGATGCATTAGGAATGGGAGCGGGATTTACGCTGGCGCTCTTTATACTGGCCTCGATAAGAGAAATTCTTGGGAACGGAACGATATTCGGAATGTCTGTATTTGGCGGCAGTATACCGCCTGTATTGGTTTTCATTATGCCTCCCGGTGCTTTTCTTACTCTGGGCTTGATGATTGCTGGAGTTGTGGTAATTGAAAAGAAAATGGAGGCCGGGCGATGAAGGAAATACTGATACTCTTAGTAAGCGCAACTTTTGTCAACAATGTTATATTCGCAAGGTTTCTTGGTATCTGCCCTTATATAGGAGTGTCTAAGAATCTGAAAACTGCTACAGGAATGGGATTAGGCGTAATCTTTGTAATGACGCTGGCGACGCCGATTACATATGCTGTAGATCATGCGATTCTCATTCCTTTTAATGCAGGATATATGCGCACTGCCATGTTTATTCTCATTATTGCATCTCTTGTTCAGGTAGTTGAACTGGTAGTAAAAAAAGTTAGTAAACCGCTTTATAATGCACTTGGGATATATCTACCTCTGATCACAACAAACTGTGCTATTCTTGGTGTTGCGATTCTTGCGACACAAGGTAAATATTCTTTTTTAATGGCTACATTCTTCGGTTTTTGTTCTGCTTTAGGTTTTACAATTGCAATTATTATCTTTGCTGGAATTCGTGGGAAGCTGGAGGAAGCCAATATTCCTGAACCTTTCAAAAATGTTCCTATTGCCTTTGTAACTGCTGCGATTCTTGCTATGGCATTTATGGGATTTTCCGGCCTCGTGAAATAAGAATAGTTTTCCATGAAGCGTTTCAGTATCATATTTTTCGTGCTGGTGTTTATCGTAGCTGGTTTCTTCTACGTTGTGAAACACCAGGAAAATGGTTATCGGTCCTATGAGCGTCAGAGAGTTCTCATGGGAACGCTATTTAAAATAAAGGTTTTTGGAAAGGGTCTTTCGAAAAAGAAATTTACCGAAGTGACGGAAAGTGCGTTTTCGGAAATTGCCCGGCTTGAAAGTGAGATGAGTGAGTGGCTTCCGGACAGTCAGATTTCTCTTATCGCAAGATTTGCCGGGATAAGGCCGGTAAAAGTCAGTGACGATGTTGCTGATATTATCGCCAGGTCATTAGTGATTTCCAGACAGACGGGTGGAACATTTGACATTAGTTTTAAGCCATTGGGGTATCTGTGGAATGTTGGAAAACGAAAAGCCCCCCCAGGAAATTCAGAAATACAAAACGCGCGCAGACTTGTTGGTTATCAAAAGATCATCCTGAATAAAATTAAAAAGACTGTTTTTTTGAAACAGTCAGGAATGTCGATTGGCCTTGGTGGAATTGCCAAAGGTTATGCGGCAGGGAAAATAGCGGACAAGATGAGAGAGGCCGGTATAAATAATTTTATTATTAATGCCGGTGGTGATCTGTATTTCTCGGGAACCAAAGCTGAAAAAGCCTGGATATGTGGGATTAAAGAGCCTGATGACAATGATGATATAATAGGCAGATTTAAGATCAAAACTGACTGTGCGGTAGCTACAAGCGGAAACTATGAAAGATTTTTTATCTATAAAGGTAAAAGATATCATCATATTATTGATCCGAGAACGGGATATCCTGCAACAGGAATGAAAAGTGTAACGGTTTTTTCACGAAATCCCGCCTGTGCTGATGCATTTGCCACTTCTTTTTTTATTTTGGGATACGAAAAATCATTAAGAATCGTTCAGGGGGGAAAACAAAATATTGCCTTTATTATGATTGATGAAAATAACAGGATTCTCAAAAGTAAAAATATTTTGGCCTTCGCTGAATCAGTAAATTGACTTGTGGCAGGCCTTTTTATTGCGAAGACAGGTCGGTTAATATTGAAGATAATTTCTATTGAATATAGCTGGGTTTAAATCTGGATCTGGTTGTAAGTCTAAAAGGGAGATAGGCCTGATAGCTACGGGTGATTTTGTTGATTTATTAGTTCTTTAATTGTAAAGTTCGTGCCTGCCTGTGCGTTGCACGCAGACAGGCAAAATTGGCAAAAGAATTAAGAACAATCACGAAACCACGAA
>JAGGSD010000104.1 GCA_021159265.1 Syntrophobacterales bacterium
TTTTTACCGTATGGGTAGGGGAGGTTTTAACCTCCCTTCATGGTTCGACTGAGCGTTCGACGGACTGACGGGCGACTAAAGTCGCCCCTACCCCCGCTATTTTAATAAATGTTAAGTAATATGAAACACTTGTAACACATTTGCAGATTTGAGTTACTTGGAAGATAAAATTGTTTTGGCTGTCATAGATGAAAACATATGTTTTTTAACAACTCTACCTGTTCATCGATAAGTTTCAAGTGTTCCCTATCAGCCCCAACTTCTTAACATCATTAACTTTTCCTAACCTCGCTATGGCTCCGTCCTTTTGATACCTTCAATCGCATCGAAATCTCTATCATATGAATAGATTTTATCGAGACCATGATATTTCATAAAGACCGCATTATAGGCGTCAATGTAGTCAATATTCTTTCTACTGTAGAGGACAAGGGCATCGGCAATGATATTTTTATCGGGGATGTATAAGTTTTCAGTACTGACTATGATAGTGACTTTTTCAACAATATCGGCTTTTGCAATCTTGTAGTAAGACAAAAGTGTCCATATCAGCTCGGCAATTACCATCCCGGATGTTACAAGCGTTATTTTGCCTTCAATCGCTTTTTTAAATATTTCTCTACATTTATCATACTTTGAAGGATCGTCTTTGGTCAGATACCTGAGGAATATATTTGTATCAATGAATCTTTTCTTCATAGCCTACCTGCCCGTAACTGTTTTTTCAGCGACTTTTTTTCTGACTTTTTCTCTGACTTTGCGAAAATCTACAGGTTTTTCATTATCCGGTATCTTTACCGAGCCTCCGATATCAAGAATATTGCCCTTCAGAGGTTTTAGGACTGCCTGATCACCTTCAACAACCACAATGACCTTTTCGGATGGTTTCAGGTTTAATGCCTTTCTCACCTCTTTTGGCACCGTTATCTGTCCTTTTGATGTTAGTAATGCAATGGGCATATTATCCTCCTTTTTCTGTATTTTCCTACATTATATAATGTATCTTACTTTTATTCAAGATTACTTTATATGAATCCAGGCTGAATTAAAAGAACTGCGCCAATACCTCATCATTTACCAGCTTTTTGTCAAACCCCTGGCCCAGGACCTTGATCTGTCTGAAATCTTCCTGACAGAATGGGAATAGATACAGGCTGTCCACCTTATCATCGATAAGGTCAAGGCACTTTTCCGCCAGTTCATCAACGCGGTTTGTCTTGAGTTTGCCAAGAAATACGCTCTTCTGGACTCTGATTAAGCCGTATTTCTTGCATTCCTTGGCGATTTTATTCCGGGTTTTGTCGTCTGAGATATCGTAGATGATCCATATGAGGACGGACATTAGTTCTCCTCCTTCAATCCCTCCCGCCAGGGGAGGGAAGCTATGGGGAAAAAGAAAATTGCACTTTCAGAATTCCTTTATTTCCAGCCAGTCCGACTGTTTATATTCCGTCTCGGCAAGAAGAATATTGGCCATGCGGTGGGCTTCGTGCTGGAGAATATGACGGCGCTTAACGTTTTTTCTGCGGTATCGCACCGTTTCGTCCAGGTGCCTGTTCATGGCTTCCACGACGACTGGTTTCCCCTTTTGATTCAGGGTAACGGCTTGATCACTTCGGTCAAAGTATTCGTCCTTCATCTTTTTCCCTGTGAAGAGATAGATGGTGGTTTGATCGCCATAGACCCGGAATGGTTCGATCAGGTCAAAGACGAGGGATTTTTTATTGTAATTATCAGTATGCAGAAAGCCGATATAAGGATCGAGGCCGGAGAGAATGCAGGCCTTCTCAACAAGGGAATAAAGGATGCCATAACAGTAGTTGAGACAGGCATTGAAGGGATCTTTCGCTGGCCGGCGGGATCGGCCGTCGAAACGGTATTTTTCCGGCAGTATGTCGGACAGGCACTGGAAGTAATTTCTGCCCGCCGTTCCTTCGAGCCCCATCAGCCGGTTGCGCGCAGATTCCAGATCTTCGCTGCTCTCGGCTGCAAGATCGGTTTTTGCTTTCTCGATTCTTTCGATTGGGGTGATAAAATTATCTTCCCTGCCGGGGCGTGCGTGCATCAGCTTTTTTAGAAACTTAATCTGATTGTCGAGCTTCCCGGTTACCATGTCGGTAACAAGCTTCATTCCCAAGGGACTGTCCATTGCCTCAAGTTGCCTTCTGCGAATCAGGGCAGTGCTTCCCATCTTAGAGAACCAGACCCTTCCTATGGGATCACCGTAGGAATTCATAAAGACGACGTCAATGTTATGCTCGAGGGCCATAACTATGGCCTGGCTGGTGATCATGGCCTGGTTTGATATGATAAGACTTTCAACTTTAATCGGGGAGATTTCGAAAGATTTTTCCTTTTGCTTCAGACAGAAGCACTCATTTTTCTGGGTAATGAAAGTGCCCGGCGTGTTAATGACGAGTTGCATACGCTACCTCCATTGCGAAACGCATAGAAAGTGAGCTTATATCTTGCGGCGGAACAAACGGTATTACGACGATATATAAATAAACTTTTTGTCTTATTGTCAATGGTTATTCATCTATTTTTCCGAAGTTTTCGACCAGTAGCTATTTTTTCCCCTTCCGCGGGGTTCAATGATTCCTTCTTTTTTCATGTCTCGCAGTACTCTCCGGAGGGTTGCTCCGGGGATGTCGGGGAATGATTCCCGCAGCATTGCTATGGTGAATTCTTGAGGAAATTCGATTTCTATGCTTTCTCTTATCTCATAATAACTGCCGCCGGTTGTTTCTGGCGTTTTTCCGTAGCGTGTCACGACTTCGGAGATTTTATGGTGAGGTATGTCTTCTCGATGGGCCGTGGTTGAGATGAAGAACTGGAAGGTCCATTCCCGGGCAAGTTTGCGGTTTCCGGCAAAGACAATTGATAAATTTGGGTGAAAGGCATGTAGCTCAGCGATTGCTTTTGCCGTAAAGGCAGGAGGGTAAAATTTCATCTTGCCGGGATTCAGGAAATCGGAGTAGTTGGCCTCGATTACAAGGGCTGTGTGCCGGTATGCTTCAAGTTCGCTTAATTGCTGGTGAAATACATGCATCTTTCCGAATTCGGCAAGGAGATTGTCCATGGTCTTTCGCTCGACAATTGCCACTAGCCGGTTGCCTTCTTTCAACGCGTAGTCGCCGACGGGAAGTTGCTCACGGGTTACTTCACTGTTTGGGAATCGCCAGGGATATCGTTCAGCGGAGTCGATAACAATGGAAAGTTCGCTTTTTGTGTATGTGGAGAGCTTTACCCTCGGTTTTCGTTCTTTCAGACCCCGTTCCGTTCTCCAGAATATCTGTTCATATTCACCCTCTCTCGTCTTGTATTGTTTTGTCAGAAAGAGAAAGTCGCAACGTTTGTTTCTGGGTCTGTCTAGGATGATGGCAAGACGCTTGCCGTAGCGATTCATGGAAATGACGGGGACCCGCTCCACTTCTTCAGTCGTCCAGCGTAATCCATCATCCTCTTCACGCACGCAAAAGACGTGTCCCTTCTGTCCCGGCCATTTTTCTTGGACACGCAACCTGAGAAGTGTCCTTCCGTCCTGCCGTATCGTAAGAAGGTAGGGAAACTTATTGTCGTCGATTGATTCGAGTATCCAGATGGGAACCGCCATGGTTTGTTGTCTTTTATATTTATTGCTAATCTTCTCCGTTTATTACCCCCTCCTTTTTCAGATTATCAATCTCTTCATCAGAATATCTCAGGATTTCCCTCAAAATCTCTTCCGAATGCTGTCCCAGAAGAGGAGCTGCGGCATAGACTTCTCCAGGTGTTTCAGACAGATGGATCGGCGATCCGGCGATTTTCATCTTACCCGCTTCCGGTTGGTCAATGTCCACCAACATTTTCCGGTATGTGATGTTCGGATCTTCGCAGATTTCCTTCATATTGTTTATCGGAGAATATGGCAAGCCTGCATCCTCGAAAATATCAGCCCATTCCCTGGTAGTTTTCTTACTTAATTCAGCAGCGAGTATGGGAATGAGTTCTTCTTTATTGTTGGTTCTAAGGAGATTGGTTTCAAATTTCAGGTTATACGTCAGATCTTCTCTATTAATCGCCTTGCAGAATGCAGCCCACAAGTTATCGTTTCCGATGGGTGTTATGATCCAGGAATCTTTGGTTTTAAACCCCTGAAAGGGTGTTATGGAAGGATGTGCGCTTCCTAATGATTCCGGGATTGTTCCCTCGATCGTGTACCGGACGGCGGCATTTTCCAGTATGGCAAACAGACCATCTATCATCGAACCGTCATAGCGCTGCCCTCTCCCTGTTTTTCCCCGATGGATCAATGCGGCAAGAATTCCAATGACGGCCTGATGACCGGCAACGATATCTCCAACAGACGAACCCACTCTGCAGGGAGGTCCCCCTTCTGGCCCTGTGATACTCATAATCCCGCTGTAACCCTGTGCAACCATATCATAAGCGGGACGTGTTTCATACCCGGGAAGTGCGTCATGACCAAAACCGGATATAGAGGCATAGATCATTCCGGGATTTATTTTTTGAATTTCCTCCCATCCAAAGCCCAGCTTTCGCATTGTCATGGGCCTGAAATTTTCCACAATAACATCAGAGAGCCGGATCAGTTCGCCAAGTATCTTTTTCCCCTTTTCGTGTTTCAAATTTAAAACCATGCTTTTTTTATTACGGTTAAGACTTATAAAATAACCGCTTCTGTTTTTACCAGGTTTGCCTGCAAAGGGACCAAATTCTCTCGAATCGTCTCCGTGGGGCGGCTCAATATGGATAACCTCGGCGCCGAGGTCAGCCAGAAACATGGTGCACGTCGGCGCCGCCAGAACATGACTCAAATCAACAACCCTTATGCCTTCCAATGCCCTATTAGCCATAACTGTTTTCTCCTGTTTGTATTCTATTTTTGATTTATTGAGTGTTTGATGTAGAAAATATTTGTTTTTCTTGATCATCTTTTCTATATTAGCTGATGATATTTTAATAATACAATAATTTTATTAATGATAGCGTAAAAAAAGAGGGGGAACACATTATGAAGGTTTGCAGCGTGAGTGAAATAAGATCTATGGATAGAAACGCCATCGAGAAATTCGGCATCAAAGATGAACTTTTGATGGAAAATGCGGCCCTTGCAACTTATTCTGTTATTCAGGATGAATTCGGGATCAAAGGTAAGAAATTTGTTGTTTTTTGCGGCGCCGGTAATAACGGAGGGGACGGATGTGTGATTGCAAGGAAACTCCATTCAAATGGCGGCGACGTTACCGTTTTTACCTTGGGTGATATGAACAAATTGACGGGGGCCGCGAAGATGAATTTTAATATTCTATCGAAGATTCCTCTGGAAATTCAGAAGGTGGGCTCTGCCGAATCTATAAGGACGGAAGTCCTCCACTGTGATGCCGTTGTGGATGCGATTTTTGGCACGGGTCTTGCCCGGGAGGTAGGTGGCATTTACCGGGAAATCATTCAATTGATTAATGAAAGTAAAAAGAAGGTGTTCAGCGTTGATATCCCTTCAGGTGTTAACGGTGATACGGGTGAAATTCTGGGAGTCGCAGTAAAGGCCGACTATACGGTGACTTTCGGTCTCCCCAAGAGGGGGAATATACTTTATCCCGGTTATGAACAATGTGGAAAATTGTATGTTACTCATATTTCTTTCCCGCCTGCGCTGTATGAAGACAAATCCGTCAAAGTTGAGATAAATGATCCTGTGTCTCTGCCCTCGAAAGATAAAAAAGCTCACAAGGGTGATTTTGGGGAGGCGCTTTTTATTGCAGGCGCGGCAAGCTATTTTGGAGCGCCTTATTTTGCCGCTATGTCCTTTCTCAAAGGAGGTGGGGGGTATGCCCGCCTAGCCGCACCCATCTCAATTACTCCTTTTATTGGCGGAAAAGGTAGTGAAATTGTCTTCATCCCTCAGAATGAAACGGGCGAAGGCAGCATTTCTCTGGAAAATGAAGACCAACTCCTTAAACTTTCGGAGAAGATGGATATGGTGGTTATCGGCCCCGGCCTGTCCCTTAACGAGGAGACACAACATCTGGTCAGGAAACTGGTCAGGGAGATAAAAAAACCAATACTTATTGATGGGGATGGCATTACAGCAATCTCTCAGGATCCGGCAATATTGAGTGAAAGATCAGATGCGACTATACTAACACCTCATCTGGGGGAAATGTCGAGAATTACAAAGTTGCCCGTAGAAGAAATAGACCGGAATAAGATCGATGTTCTTCAAAGAACATCTAAAGAACTGAATTCGATTATTGTCTTAAAAGGCGCTCATTCCCTTACAGGGTACCCGGATGGAGGAGTTTTCATCAACATGAGTGGTAATCCGGGGATGGCTACTGCCGGATCCGGCGATATTCTCACGGGAACCGTTGCCGCAATGTTCGGCATGGGGCAATCAGTCGAAGATGCCGTCAGAACGGGTGTTTTTGTTCACGGATTGTCCGGGGATCTGGCGGCCAGAGATATTGGAGAGGATGGCATGACTGCCGGGGATATTCTGGATTACCTGCCTTATGCCGTAAAAATTATACGCGATGGGGATGATGAAGAGTTAGAGGATATGGACTATTATTTTGATATTATATAAATAAGTCCCTTAGTTGTAATATCCTTGCAAAAATGGCAAAAGAATTTCTTTATGGCTGATAAGTCCTTGCAAAACTTAAATCCGAATATCGAATTTCGAAACTC
>JAGGSD010000155.1 GCA_021159265.1 Syntrophobacterales bacterium
CGAAAAAGAAAATTTAATTTCGCACTTTCTTTTTTTTCGTGGTTTCGTGATTGTTTTTAATTCTTTTGCCAATTTTGCACGAACCTTACGATTAAGGGACTAATATGTTTATTTTGATATTTTCTATCAAGGAACTGTCTAAAAGTCAAAACAAAAAACTGATGGGGAATCACTTTAGCGCTTTTGAATAATCAACAAGCAAAAAAGGGATTTACGACCTGATTGCCGTAAATCCCTTGATTTTTATGGTGGGTCAGGGCAGAATTGAACTGCCGACACCTGGATTTTCAGTCCAGTGCTCTACCGACTGAGCTACCGACCCACTATTTTTTATGCTTGAGACGGCGTATCTTAAGGTTGAATGTTTTTTTTGTCAAGAAATTTTTAACAGACCTTGTAGCTATTATATGCTGGTCCCCTGTTTAATTTGATTACGTATGTTGCTGCTATCATGTCATGCCATCCCCGTTTTTTACTATCGAAAGCAACCCAGATAAATCCGAGATTGAATATCAAGCCGGAGATGACATATCCCACCCATCTTAGAAAAGCTACCCCCAGGGTCATGGGTTCTCCTGTTTTTTGGATTACTTTGAGCCCAAAGAGCTTTTTCCCGGGCGTCTGGCCTATAGTACCGTGGAAATATGTAAAGTAAACCATGTTCAACAGGATGTTCGTTCCATAATAGGAGAGAAAAAACGTACCTGTCATGGTTCTCGGTATATCCATGGAAAGACTAAATGGGAAACCCAGGCCCAAAAACAAGTTTCCTATGACAATAAGGATCATGTAAATTAAGAAGAGAATTAACTTGTCTATTGAAAATGCCAGCGTTCTTATCCAGAATCCTCCGTAATAGATTTGGTTCATTCAGTATTTCCCCCTTCTCCTTTTTTCAGAATATAGCAGACCCATTCTTTTTCGGTAAGCATCTTATGAAGGATAATATCTTTTGTATAAAATCGCTTTTCTATATTACTCGAATTACCTTCTGTTATTCCAGATATGATAAGGTATGCTTCCGGGTTCATCATCCTGAGAAGGGTGGACTGGAGTTTTATTAGAGAATTTGCTGTCAGGTTTGCTACAATCAAATCGAATCTACCCTTGAGGTTAGAAATGTCGCTATTGATAATTTCTATTTTGTCATCTACCATATTGATAGCAATATTTTTACCGGCAATTTCTGCTGCTTTAGGATCGATATCAACAGCGACAATCGTTCCGATTCCAAGCTTTGCGCAGGAGATAGCAAGGATACCTGTCCCCGTGCCCACATCAAGGGCCCTCCAATCCTGAGTCCGTTTATTATGTGCTGCAATATCTTCAAGTGCTATAATGCACATTCTTGTCGACGAATGCTGACCTGTACCAAAGGCCATACCGGGGTCTATATCAATGACAATGTCCCGTCCGAGGGGAGCGTATCGTTCCCAGGTTGGTTTGATCACAATATCTTTACTAATTCTGATAGGTTTGAAGTATTTTTTCCACTGTTCTTCCCAGTCTGGATCAACAATTGTATTTGTAACGAACGTTGGTTCTTGTAAATCGGGGAATATTTCGGAAAGACTTTTTATATAATTCTTAAGGGCGGAAATTTGTTTTTCCGCTTTCGGGTTCCATGGTAGATAAGCTTTTAACTCTGCTTTTAAAAGTGGTAGCGTTATATCGTCAAAAGAATTCAGCGCCGGTTCCTCTTGAACTATTCCTTCTGTGCCCAGTTCCGTAAGAAAATTTGACAGGGCGTCTGTCAATTTAGAAGGTGTTGTCAGAATAATTTCTACCCATTTTTGCTTCACAGATTTTTCAGACATTTCCTTTTTCCCTTTCTCGCCGATACAATTGACCTGTGTTGCGATAAAAAATGGGAAATTAGTTTCAGTGAAGTGAATTTGGCTATCTTTTGACTTATAACCTCCTTTGGGGAAGATTGCAAGCAACTTGAATTTTCAATATCTTCATGATAATAAACAAAGCTCTAAGGGGCAATTTATGAAATACTACCCGGTCTATATTGATATTTCAAAGAGTAAATGTGTCGTTGTAGGTGGAGGAGAGGTTGCTGAAAGAAAGGTGAAACGGTTACTTGAATGTGATGCAGACGTGGTAGTTGTGGGAAACGAACTTACTCCGAAACTGGAAGCGATGAAAAATGACGGGAGTATAAGCCATATCCCTGATAATTATCAGAGTGATTATATCGAAGGGGCTCGACTGGTTATTGGTGCAACGAACAGTGACGAGATTAACAAACGAATTTACCGTGATTCCAGAAAAAGAGGTATATTGGTAAACATTGTAGATGATCCTGCAAAATGTGACTTTATTGTTCCCTCTGTATTGCAACAGGGGGATCTTTCCATAGCCATATCAACTGGTGGTAAAAGTCCATCACTGGCGAGAAACCTGCGTGAAGAATTAGAGCAACGTTATGGCCATGAATACGAAATTCTCCTGAATATTATGGGAAATATAAGGGAAAAAATCATTGCACGCGGGGAACCTTCAGGGGAGAACAAAAAATTGTTTGAATCAGTTTTAAATTCAGATATTCTTCAGCACATCAGAAAGAAAAATTGGGATAAGGTCAGAAAAATTATACATAATCTGGTTGGTGAAGATATAAATATTGATAAGGCCCCCTAAATCCGACATTAAGAGATAGTAACCGTTCACAGGTTCATGGTTCAGCGTTAAGGACAAAGGCATCATTAAAGACCTGAAGTCCTCGTCAAAAATGCTCATTTTCGCAAATAATTGCCGACTTGGCTCCGGATTTTGTTTCAGGCCTGACGAAGCTGACACTTTTCTCGTAAATACGCATCCCAAATGCAGTCCGGGGGCAAGAATGGAACCTTGAACGGTTACAAAAGTTCTAAGATAAAACTGCCCCATTCTTCTGTCAAATCTAAGAGAGGCACAACGCTTACAAGGATATCATCACGCCCGTTCATTTTTTTTCGCCAGGATGCGGGCATAAAAATCAAGGACCCTGTCCGCTATTTTATCTTCGGAGAACTTACTGGCGAACCTTTTGGCATTAGTGGACATCTCAGCGAG
Organism: Syntrophobacterales bacterium; assembly: GCA_021159265.1. Classification (GTDB taxonomy): domain Bacteria; phylum Desulfobacterota; class Syntrophia; order Syntrophales; family UBA6807; genus UBA3084. The sequence continues at coordinate 3,064 of JAGGSD010000155.1, forward strand.
ATGGCGATCATCCTCCAGTAAACCAGCTATCGTTTTAGCCCATTCCGTGGCATTTTCACGAGTCTTAAAGCCAGTTATGCCGTTTTTTATGACATCCGCGATACCGCTGGAACGTACTGCTACTACAGGACAACCTCCGGCCATGGCTTCCAGCAATACCATCCCTTGTGTTTCAGAAGTGGAGGTAAAGACAAACAAATCCGCGGCTGTATAATACAGTGGCATCTTTTCAGGCATGACCTTACCCGTAAAAGTGATAATGGATGTCAGCCCGTTTTTCTCCGCATATTTTTCCAGATTTTTTCGTTCCATACCATCGCCGATGATGAGACAGTGAAATTTCACCCGCGCTTGCGATTGCACCTGTTTCAACGCGTCCAGCAGAAAATAGAGATTCTTTTCAGGAGATAGGCGGGCGACACTCACAAGCAGTTTCCCCTTGTTTGTAACAAAAGATCGGCGCAGATCGTTTGCTTCTTCCAAATCAACATTTTCAAAAGCAGTTGTGTCTAACCCGGTGGGAATGGTTTCCACCATGGTGCTCACCCCCAGATTTCTAAGATATTCTTCAGCGGAATAGGTGGGGACTATTACACCATCACATTTCATGGCAAAATTTTTGACAATATAGTGGGCAAGAATATTTTTGAAAACGATGCCGGGAATTGGTACATAGTGCGCGTATTTTTCAAAGCGGGTATGATAGGTATAGATAACCGGAACACCTGCGCGTTTTGCTAGTCTGAGTCCCGTCCGTCCCAGCCAGTAGGGATGATGGATGTGGACGATATCCGGCTTCCAGGAGCAAAATATTTTTCGCAGAGCAGGTGAAAAGGGATTTACAATGGGAAAGTTTTCAATTTTTTTATAAGAAATAATGGCAGGGCATCGATAAATGCGCTCTTCATGATCAGTATCATTATTGCGATAGGAAGGCGCAATAATCTTGACGTTATGGCCTTTGGTCATGAGACTGCGGCATAACCGCTGGATAGATAGAGGAACACCTCCTATAAAAGGAAGGTAATTGTTGGTGAAATGAACGATATTGAGTTTTTTGTGGAAAAACTGTTCTTCATCTCTATCAAAGTTGCGGTAAAGCCTTTTTTGACGGGTAATATGGCCATATATGTTAATAGCCACAAGCCCGAGAAGGGAAAGCAGCAAAAGGAAGTTAAGCATTCCTGCATAGAAGATGGAATGAATGAAAACCCAGAGATTTTCTATTTTGCGCAGCAGGGGGTTAGTCTGCCGCGCAACCTCAATCTTGTGGCAACTGACCGAGTCGGGTGTTACCACAACTTTGAGGTAATGATACGTACTTGCATTATCGTTTATTATCAGCCCCCCTCCGCCACCAGAGACGTAATAGGGAACGCTGCGTATCTCCTTTTTTGAAAAAGTCTGAAAATTGGATGAAAAAACGGCATCTACACTATAAAGGACTGCAGTATTCTGAATAAGCTTGCAAAATGTTGTGTTTTCTAGGTACTTGTCCTGCTCAAAAAAATGTGCCGATGTTACCTTAAAAGGGGGACGGTTTATTATAATAAAGCGGTGCTGGAAGTTTTGCGCCTGCCGGAGCTGCTTAACAAGCCACTTTTGCTGCCAGCGGAGCGATGTTTCGCCACTGGAGTCGAGAAAAATAAACAAACAATCCCCCGCCTGAAAGGAGAAAAAGAATGGACCAAAGTGCCGATAGAAAAGTCTTGCCCCAAAGCCTTCCTTTTCATTATCGCCAAAGGCCATGACATAGGGTATAGAAAGCTTTTTCAGACTGCGGTATAAAATCCGGTATTTATCCTCTGCGCCATCGGAGACGGCATTTCCTGAGGAAATGAGAAAATCCACGTTGTCCTGATTCAGCATATTGATGATTTTTTTATCGAAGACACCGATTGAATTGTTGATGTTGCCGATTACGGCGAAATTAAATCGTTTACTACCGTTGAGATTTTTTTCTATTCTGTCGATGTTAACAACGTTTAACGCGAAAAAATCTGTTTCGAAGATGTAGAGATAAATCTTGTAACTGACCAAAAGAATAAGAAGCATAAGAACTGCATAAAAGATAATTTTTAATTTTCTATTTTGCGGCATGACTGCTTTCTTTCTTATAGGATAATTCCAGATACATGATAACGATACCGGTAATCATACCGATATAAATGGTAAAGAAACGCCAGAGCAACGTTAACGTGGCGATATCAGCGGGCTGGATCAATCTGGAAAAGATCAGGGCGTAGCCGCCTTCCGCAACTCCGGAGGCGCCGGGAGTCGGTGCGAAATACATGAGAAAGGTGACAAAAGCCTGCATGGCAAAGATGGTAAGAATGGATATATGGTAGCCCATAGCTTCAACAAGAACGACCGAAAAAGAGAAAAGCAGCAGCAGGAAAAGAACGGTAAAGAAGATAGAAAGTAGAATGTATCGGGGATGTCCTGACAGAAACAGGGTAAAGCTCCCGGAAAAATTATTTACTTCCCTGATGGCCCTTTTTAACCATTTTCTTTGGCGCCTGGCAGAGAGAAAATGCAAGCGCCGCAAAACAGCAACGACATCCAGAACTATAATCTTTATCAATCGTGGTTTAAAAATAATGACATAGAAAAGAAAGATATAGCAGATAACGATCAGCGTAATGATAGAGATGGTATGAGTAGAAACCATGAAATCATAAAGATTTCTTTGGTACAGCACCACAAAGGGTGCGGAAACAAAGAGAAACATCATAGCCAGAAAGGTACGGATGGTGGAAGCAGCCATAGCCTTACCCATCGGCATGTCTTTTTTCGTCATGAAATACACCTGCGCTAAACCACCACCCGTGGCCAAAGGGGTAATGTTTGAAACAAAAATATTGATAAATACCAGTTTCATGATTTCTTTGATCGCAATATGACAATCGATAGCCTTGACGACGTAATAGAGCCGCAACCCATCCACCAGAAAATAAGCAATGAGGAGTATGGCCAGGGTGATGATGATAGAAGGCGATAGAAACGAAAAGTTGAAATGAAAATGACGGGTGGTTGCATATTTATTGATAATAGATATTGAAAAAAAAGAGATAAAGAAAAAAAGAGCTGCAAGAATGTAATAAGAAATGGCCTTTTTTGAAAATGGCAAAAGCTTTACGGCGGATCTATAAATTCTGACAGGAGCTAATGGATATCTATTTTTGAGTTGTTGAAAATCTTTCATTATGTCCAAGATATTTTTTTGAGACCTCGGCATAAGGTCTCAAATTATCTAGGAGGCTGTCCGAGAATGGCTATTTTCCGAAATCTCTGCGTCAGACTTAAATTTTAATCCTCAAAATACTCAATGTATTCCTGCGGCCTTCGGCCTCGCAATGACGAAGGTTTGTGCGACATTGCAAACTTGACATGACACTAGCCCTTCCAGTGACAATAGAATACGTTTTTGGATTTCTGTTCCGATTTGACCAATGAACGGCGATAGGAGCGCCAGTTTCGTCAATTCTAAACCACATGACTCCTACACCTATCCCCTTTCGTAAGCGTTCACTGAACGTCGAAATTAGAAAATAGAAATTGGAAATTTGGCCTC
>JAGGSD010000341.1 GCA_021159265.1 Syntrophobacterales bacterium
TCAGCAACAATGCAGTATACGCTGACAATTGCTAAAACCGGGCAGGGCACGGTTACTCCTGACGTGGGTGATCATGATTATGATGCAGCCACCGTGGTCGATCTGACAGCTACGCCGGATAACTACTGGACATTTGACGGCTGGGATGGGGACGTAGCCGATGTTGGCGACTCTACGACAACTATTACCATGGATTCCGATAAGACTGTCACGGCAACATTCGTTGCGGACAACGACAACGACGGAGTTGCCGATAGTGAAGAACAGGGACCAGATGGCACGGATACAAGCTATGACGGTGATAATGACGGCATGCCTGACAACCAGCAGGATAATGCGGCTTCATGTCACACCCATGATAACTCTTACTATATTACGTTAGCTGTTCCCAGTGGAGAAATATTGAGCGATACTCAGACTAAAGATAATCCCTCACCTTCAGATTCTCCTTCCGGTGTTGATTTTCCGTACGGGTTCATTGAATTTACCATAAATAATGTAACTCCAGGCGCCGCCACGACTGCGACTTTGTATCTTGATACATCCGGATCTGTGCCCACTACCTACTACAAATATGGACCAACGCCAACCGATAGCACTAGTCACTGGTATGAATTCCTCTACGATGGTGAGACGGGTGCAGAGATTAGTAATCATGAGATTACCCTGCACTTTGTTGACGGTAAGCGAGGCGACGATGATTTAACGGCCAATGGAACCATCATTGACCAGGGTGCGCCTGGTAACCCAAGCTCCAGTACGGCAACCGGCGGCAGTAGCAACTGTTTCATTGCCACGGCGGCCTATGGTTCGTCTATGGAGCCACATGTATTGGTGCTGCGTGATTTCAGGGATCGCTTTCTGCTCAACAATTCAGCGGGTAAGGCTTTTGTGCGACTCTACTATACCTTTTCACCGCCTGTGGCTGACTTCATTGCCAAACATGGCGCGCTGCGGGCTGTTGTGAGAATCGGATTGATGCCGTTCGTGGGGATGAGTTATATAGCGCTCCATACGACTGCTCTCCAGAAGATTATGCTCATTCTTATCGCTTTTGGTTTTCTACTGACAGTCGGTATGGGAATCAGAAATTTTAGAAGAAGAGAAGCTCTCAGTTAAGGAAATTGGGGACGGGTTCACATTTCTCTCAAATGTCTGTTCAAAATAGGTTACATTGCAAGATCTGATCCCTGAGACATCACTATATAAAGGCGGAGCCGGTAATGGCTCTGCCTTTTTTTGTTGCTATTCTCTTGCAGGAGACAAAAAAATGAGTAGTATGAAAAACCAGTGGACAAGTAAGGTGAGTGAGAACTACACATGAAAGCAGGATTCGTACAGTTTGAACCGTTATTCGGTGAAGTGGATAAAAATATGGAGAAAGTGGAAAAATTGATAGACAACGTTGATGCTGACCTTTTGGTATTGCCCGAGCTCTTCAACACCGGCTATGTTTTTACTTCAATAGACGAGGTTGCTGCTCTGTCCGAGGAGATTCTGAAGGGAAAGACGACGCAGGCGCTCATGAGAATGGCTAAAAGCAAAGACGTGTTTCTCGTGGCGGGTATTGCCAAGAAGAGTGACGATAAGTACTTTAACTCGGCCGTCATCGTTTCTCCGCAGGGATATATCGGAACTTACAGAAAAATCCATTTGTTTTTTGAAGAAAAACTCTGGTTTGACCCGGGTGATGGTAATTTTGAAGTCTATGATATCGGAAAGTATAAATTCGGGGTCATGATCTGTTTCGACTGGTTTTTCCCTGAAGCCATGCGTGCTTTATCTTTGCAGGGTGCCCATATCATCTGTCACAGTTCGAATCTGGTTCTTCCATTCTGCCAGGATGCCATGAAAACAAGGTGTCTCGAAAACCGTGTCTTTGCTATAACGGCAAACAGGACGGGCACGGAAGCACGAAACGGAAAATCTCTGACGTTTACAGGAAAAAGTCAGATAACCGGTCATACGGCGGAAGTCTTCTATCAAGCCGCTCCCGATACCGATGAGGTTGGTATTGTCGATGTCGATATGACAATAGCCGAAAATAAACGACTCAACGAGTACAATGATATTTTCGAGGACAGAAGGCCGGAATTTTATAAGCGGCTTCTCCGGGATTCGGCTGAGTAGGGAAATCCGGAAAATTCCTTAGGCAAAATCTGTCCACTATACTCGCTAATAAAAACGCAAACAATAATAAAGGGCAGAGGAAATCCAGTTTACTCCCCTGCCCTTTATCAGCAATATGTAATGATGTTTAATTTATATTTACACTTACATCTTTCGTCTCAGTCCTGCAAGACCAATCAGACCGAAACCTAAAAGAAGCATCGTTGCGGGTTCGGGAACAGTCGTCCCTCCGCCTTTAAGCTCGCCATCCATACCACCACCTGTAAGATCGTTGGGATCACCAAAATATGCCTCGGCACCTGTCTCATAACCCGGCCCGCCGACGTATACGTTCAATGTATAGGACAAATCAAAAGAGTGGCCCGCATTCATGTAACCCAGGTTCAGAGAGCCGCTGTATGAGCTAAACTCATAGCCCATTATATTTGGCCAAGTGGGATCGTCGGCGAAATAGACGCCACCAAGGTCCGTACCGCTCTGGGTGGTAGTCGTTCCAACCATACCTCCAGCAACCTCGAAAGCAGAAGCCCATACTTGCGAGCTGTCAACAAGAATGGAAATTTCATAGCCCGCCCTCATTATCGGACCACTGCACCAGTCAAAGATGGTTAGCTTGCCGTTTGTAATGTTGAAATCCCAGGAATAGTTTCCGGCGCTTCCCACGGTATAGGATTCAGACCATGTAACCGATGCGTCTGCGGAATGGGCCATACCACCAGAGGCCAGCAGGTAATTTGCGTCGGCTGCAATGTGCCCGGCGTCATTGCCGGAAGCACTGGCGGCAATACCATTGAAGTCCTGTGGATCGCCCGAAGAAACTGACGAAGAGACCGTGCCGGAAGAACCGGTGTCGGGATCAGTGGCGGTTTCTGGAGGAGTATAATCCAGAAAATACTTGGCAGACGTGCTCATCTGCAGGGCAAATGCCGGGGTCAGTGTCCATACTAACAGGAAGCCCAAGGCAAAAACCAGAATTTTTAGATTTCTCATAATCACTCCTTTCATTGTTATAGTTTTAGGGAACCTTGATATGCTTTATAAATCCGGCATAAACACAAAAAAATACGATCAACCTTTATGAAATGATTTTTCAGTATTCCTTTTTGTTCGAATACAACAAAGGCCGATTATGCCGATAACAAATAACTTCATGGTTGCCGGTTCCGGAACCGAACTTATAGCTTCATACTCTACAACATATCCACTTTGCTTCCAATCATCCGCACCGGTTAAGTCGTTCCACTCTTTTCCATCCAAGTTCCAATCATGGCCGAATATAATTCGGTTTTCATTACTGCCAACAGCACTCCATTGTACCGGCGTCGCATTTCCTGTCCCTGTAATTGCCAACAGCAATATCACTGTACAATATAATATTAACTGTTTTTCACTTTTTCTCCTTTCCCTTTAAAATTTGTCTATATTTAATCAAAAATACTGCAAAAAAAATGCCATTTGCATAACCTGTTGATATTTCAGAATAATCACAAATATGCTATTCCGATTACTGTTTTGATTTTGTAAACGTATCCGACAGTCTTTTCCGGGTTTTCACGGGAATCTGCGGGGCATAAAAACATAACTGTCTATATTTATTGACAGAACAGCCCAAAAAAGGCCGTGGCAAAAAGTGTCGGCATGCTTTACAGATTTCGGCCTGTTTTACAAATCGGATATTAAAACTCTCATTGTTCTTTAAAAAAAACTAAAAAAAGGGGAAAAAAGATTGAAGAATTGGAGGCTAAATCATAAATGAGTCGAGAGCAGACACCTTTCCTGTAGGGGCAGATGCCCTCATCGGCCCGTTCGGGGAAAGGGCCCTGCTGATAGGGGCCGGCAATATTTATACCGGTTATTGTATGAATTTGAGATAGTTTTCCCGGTGGATTACTGTAAAGTCTGCATCGGGATAATGTGTATTCCAATCTTTAGGGGGTCTTACGGGTACGTTTTTCCATTTAATCTCATAAGCTGATAATTGACCTTTCTGTTCTTCCACAAGGTCAATTTCTTTCTTATCATAGGTTCTCCAGAAGTGCGAATTTGTTGCTGTGCGAAGATATTCCTGCCTTTTGAATCGTTCCGTTATAATGTAGTTTTCCCAGAGTTCTTCCAGGTCGTTACGAAGAGCAATTGGATTAAAGTTTCCGATCACGGCATTTCGGATTCCATTATCCATAAAGTAGAACCTGTGGCTTTTCGTAATCTCTTTCCGCAAATTTCTACTAAATCCGCCGAGTCTGTATATGACAAATACCTTTTCCAGCAGATTTATATACCGTTCAACTGTATTTTTACTCATTTCCAGTTGGTTTCCCAGCTCTTTCATCGAAACCGCCTTGCCGATCTGAAATGCGAGAAGCTGGAGCAATCGCACCAGTTTATTGGCATAACGAATCCCTTCCAGCGCCAGGATATCCTTAAACAGGTATGAGCTGATTATTTCGCGCAGGTATTCCTCGCGGAATGTATTATCGGATGATGTTATAATCTCAGGATATGAACCGTAGATGAGCCGTGATTCCAGATTTGCCTCAGTTTCGTGTCGTTTTTCGATTTTAGATATTTCCATCTGGGCCAATGGATATAATTTAAGAACAAATTTCCTTCCTGTAAGGGGCTCACCGACATCTTTTGCCAGATCGAATGAAGAAGATCCTGTCGCAATCACCCTGATATTTTCAATATGGTCTACGATGAGCTTGAGATTCAGCCCGATTTTCTCGACATATTGTGCTTCATCAACCACTAATAGAGAATGTTTGCCAATAAAGTCTTTCAATATATTAGCAGACTGGCTTTCAAGATATTGTCGTGCCACAATATCATCACCGGTAACGAAGAGAACATCCGTACTGCCTTCTTTTTCTAAATATTTCTTTAAAAGCGTGGTCTTTCCCACTCGACGCGCGCCGTAAATAACCACTACTTTACCGGGTGTTATGAGTTGATGGAGATTTTCGATCTGCTTTTGTGGCACATACACCATTAAAGAATCCCTTAATATGGTCAGTCAACTGACCCAATTATACATAATATAGTCAATATATCAACCATAATTTATGATATTTTTCAAAATATGTGTGGATATCTAATCCATCGGATTTTGGTGAGACCCCCTTCCAGTAGGGCCCGTTCCCCGAACGGGCTAATTTCACCGTGAGCCCTTCGACTTAGCTCAGGATGTACCCGTCGAACGGCGGGCCGATGAGGGCATCGGCCCCTACAAATGCTGGGCGGCATGGACGGTTCGGCTGCAAATTCCCCGTGCTGAGCTAGTAAGACCAAAACCTCTTTCTATCTATACTGAGCCTCGATTAATTCCTTATATTTCTCGATTACAATACGCCGTTTCAGTTTCATCGTCTGGGTCAGAGTCCCATTTTCCAGTTTGTTCAAGTTCAAGGAAGGCGAAAATTTTAACCACAGGAATATATCGGATATTTCGAGGATTAAAATTTGAGTCTGACCTGTCTGCGTGCATTTTCACGCACAGGCAGGCGCAGAAATTGGGCAAAAGGGAACGTTATGCGAAGGTCTCGGGCAAATGGTAGTGAATGAAAAAGGGGATGTCACGTTTTACGACATCCCCTTTTCTGTTTAATATGTCTTGATAACCTTGCACGAAGGTTTTTCCGGATTACCGTCCTCACCCGCCTTTTGGTTTTTCCCTGGGTTTTTCCGTTCCAGCTTTCTGTTTGCAGATTTCAACCCTGTACTTTTTCTTGAGCCTTTCAAAATCCTTATTAATAGCTGTATTTACCTTTATATTGATCAATTTAGACTGGATGATTGCTTTGACTGATTTCAGGTCCTGCTGCTCTGCGTCCTTTTTGTCTTCCACCTTTATGATGTGGTAACCAAACCGCGTTTTCACCGGTTCACTGATTTCCCCCTTTTTCAGGGCGAAGGCGGCATTGGAAAATGCAGGAACCTTCCATGTCTTTGCGAAAAACCCGAGGTTTCCTCCCTTATCTTTACTCCCGGGATCATCAGAGTACTCCGCTGCCAGTTTGGTAAAGTCGGCGCCTTTGTCCAGTTTTTTCTTGATTTCTCTGGCTTTGTTAAGAGCAGAACTACTTTCCTCAGGTTTTGCGTTTGGAGGCACTTTTATTAAGATATGACAGGCTTTCACCATGGCAGGCTTCAAAAATTCGGATTTGTGTTCATTGTAATATTTCTCGATTTCCTGTTCCGAGACGTTTGCGTCTTTTTTGAACTTGCGTGTGACGTATCCCCGGGCAAGGATTCCGCTGACGGCGTCGTCAATCCAGACCTTCAGGTCTTTGTCCTGATCCAGTTTTTCAGCCTTGCCTTCCATGGCAAATACATACATCTGGACAAGCCTCTCAAAGACTTGCTTCTTCAGCGTTTCATAATCAAGGCTTCTTCGATAATTGGAAGGAAGAGTTTTAATCTTGGCTTCCAAATATTCTTCTGTAATAACCTTGTTGCCTATTCTGGCAAGAACATTATTTTTCAATTTCTCCCCGGCAAAAACTG
>JAGGSD010000093.1 GCA_021159265.1 Syntrophobacterales bacterium
TTGTAAAGTTCTTGCAAAAATGGCAAAAGAATTTAGTAAGCGTTCACTGAACGTCAAAATTAGAAAATAGAAATTCTAATTTCCAATTTCAAGCCGTGAACGGCTGCAGGCTTTCAGCTTCAAGTTTTTCCGGCTTGTTCGGATTAGGATTTGATTTATGAAAATAAGAAAAGATTTTCTCCCGTTGAGCAGACCATCAATCGGCGAAAAGGAAAAAAGTGAAGTTATAAAATGTCTGGAGTCAGGCTGGATCACAACGGGACCTGTCTGCGCTTCCTTTGAAGACAAATTCCGCGATCTCACAGGCGCACACCATGCCATCTCACTCAGCTCAGGCACAGCGGGAATGCATCTTATGATGTTATCCCTGGGCATCAAAAAAGGAGATGAGATCATAACACCTTCCATGACATTTTCATCTACAATCAATATGATTACCCTGTGTGGAGGAAAACCTGTTTTTATTGATGTACATTATGATACTCTTAATATTAATGAAGATCTGATTGAAGAATCGATAACAGAAAGAACAAAAGCGATTATTCCCGTCCATTTTGCAGGCGCTCCTGCCGACATGAACAAAATAATGGATGTCGCGGGAAGATACAATCTTCCCGTTATCGAAGACGCAGCACATGCCACGGGTTCTTACTATAAAGACGTTCACGCGGGAGGATTCGGGCAAACCGCGATTTTCTCTTTCCATCCCCTGAAAAATATCACGGCCGGCGAAGGCGGCATGATAACGCTCAACGATGACAAGCTTGAACAGCGGCTGCGGCTTCTCAGATTTCATGGCATTGAACGTGATGCGTGGAAACGATACGGTAAGGGGGGGAATCCGGAGTATGATATAATCGAACCCGGATTCAAATATAACCTGACAGATATCCAGGCCGCCCTCGGCCTTGCTCAATTGTCCAGATTGGAAGAGCTTAACAGTCGTAGAAGACAATTAGCCGGTCTTTACCGGAAGGAATTGGAAAATCTTAAGGGAATTGAATTGCCGGGCGTTCCACCATATCCCCACACCCATCCGTGGCACCTCTTTGTCATCAAGATAATATCCATAAAAAGGGAACTGTTTATGCAGAAATTATCTGCATATAACATTGGATACGGGATTCACTTTCCCGCAGGACATCGTCTAAGCTATATAAAGGAACAATATGGATCAATGATTGGAACGCTAAAAGAAACGGAACGAGCCGCAGACAGAATTATATCGCTGCCCCTGTTTCCCGGTATGAAAGATGAGGATGTTCTTTATGTCTGTGAGGCAATAAAGGAGATATTGAATCATGGATAAAGAGAATATGATCTCTCTGGTAATCCCCGTATATAATGAGGAAGCAAGTCTTCCACATCTGATGGAACGTCTCAGACCCGTCATGAAAGGTATGGGTAAAGAATACGAAATTATCTTTATTGATGATGGAAGCAGTGATAAAAGCCTTCCTATACTGAAGGGTTTTACAGCGCATCCGGGTGTCAAGGTCTTGGAACTTACAAAGAACTATGGTCAGCATGCCGCTATCTTTTCAGGGTTTTCTGTTGCCAAAGGCAGCATCATTGTCACTATGGACGCTGATCTTCAAAATCCCCCTGAAGAAATTCCAAAACTTGTAAGGGTAATGGAAGAAGGAAATTATGACGTCGTCGGCACCATAAGAAAAGAGCGAAAGGATTCCGTTTTCAGGACATTTCCATCCAGAATAGTAAATGCTGTCGCGAGAAGGATTACAGGGGTTCACATGACGGACTGGGGGTGTATGCTACGGGCCTATCGACGAAGTATTGTGCAGCATATGATTAAAAGCCACGAACAATCCACTTTCATACCGGCATTAGCGACATATTTTGCCAAACATGTAACGGAGGTCGAGGTGTCACATGAAGAACGGTATGCAGGCAGTTCCCATTATTCAATGAGAAAGCTCATAAATCTCCAGTTTGACCTTGTATCGTCGTTTTCCGATTTTCCTCTGAAGTTAATCATGTATGCCGGTATCGGGATGGCTTTCCTGGGAATTTCTTTGGGTTTTGTCATTGGAATCGCCCGTCTTATCTATGGCGCCGCCTGGGCGGCAGAAGGTGTTTTTACACTTTTTGCTGTGCTGTTTGCTTTTATAGGTTTTCAGTTTTTCGCGCTTGGCGTCACGGGTGAGTATATAGGACGTATATATAAAGAGGTCAGGAAAAGACCTGAATATGTCATTGACAGAATTTATTCTTCTGATGTCAAGGAAAATATAAAATGAAGACCGTCGTGTTTGCTTATCACAATATGGGGATCGTCGGACTTGAGGCGTTAAAGCGGGAAAACTTCGATATAAGGGCTATCTTTTCCCATCAGGATGATTCTGAAGAGAATTGCTGGTTTGATTCGGTTGTCGACTGGGCAGAAAAAAACAGCGTTCCCGTATTCTGTCCGGAAGACGTAAACACAGCGAATTGGATAAAAAAGATTGCCGCGATGGCTCCGGAAGTAATATTTTCATTTTACTATCGGAACCTGTTGGTCAAGGAGATTCTGAATATACCCTCATCGGGAGCTTACAACCTCCATGGGTCCCTCCTCCCGGCCTATCGCGGAAGGTGTCCCGTAAACTGGGTACTTTTAAATGGTGAAGAAAGCACCGGCGTTACACTTCATCACATGGTCGAAAAGGCGGATGCGGGAGATATCGCAGGGCAGAGAGAAGTTCTGATAGAGTTTGAAGACACTGCTTTCACACTCTATAAGAAACTCTGCAGGTGCGCAAAAGAACTCCTCGAAGAGCTTCTGCCCATGATAAAAAATGAAAGCGCCCCCCGCATTCCCCAGGACTTACAATCGGGAAGTTATTTCGGGGGAAGGAAACCCGAAGATGGTATGATTGACTGGAACTGGCCGGTTATGCGGATCTACAATCTTATCAGAGCCGTCACTAAACCCTATCCCGGGGCTTTCACCTATCTCCCGGAAGGAGAAAAATTGCTTATCTGGTGGGGATATCCGGAGTATGATAATCGTTCAGGTTCTACAGCCGGCGCGATAGAGGTCGAAGATAAAACCGTATATATCAGGGCATCGGACGGGAGACTGAGGCTTATGGACATTGAAGTTGTCAATGAAAAAATGAAAGATCATAAAATATTTGAATATTTCAAGGAAAGGAAGATATTTTTGTGAAATGAAAATTTTAATACTTGGGGTCAATGGATTCATTGGACATCACTTAACCAATAGAATCATCAAAACTACAGACTGGTCTGTCTTCGGCATGGACCTCGCTTCCGATAAACTGGAGAAGGTTCTTGATAACCCCCGTTTCCACTTCATAGAGGGCGACATCGCGATTAACAAGGAGTGGATTGAATATCACGTTAAAAAATGTGATGTCATCATGCCCCTCGTTGCCATTGCCACACCGAAGCATTATGTGGAGGACCCTATTGCTGTCTTCAATCTCGATTTTGAGATGAATCTCAATATCGTAAAGCAATGTGTAAAATATCATAAAAGGATTGTCTTCCCCTCCACATCAGAGGTCTATGGCGCCTCTCCTGATCCCGAGTTTAACGAAGATGAAACTTTTCTCGTTGTTGGACCTATACAGAAGGAACGCTGGATCTATTCATGCTGCAAGCAAATGCTTGATCGTGTCATTTATGCCTATGGTATCAGGGATAATCTGGAGTTTACTCTTTTTAGACCATTCAACTGGGTCGGACCAAGATTAGATTCCCTGGACACCGCAAAAGAAGGAAGTTCCAGGGTTGTTACACAGTTTATCGCAGAACTGCTGATGAAACTTCCCATATCTTTAGTAGATGGGGGCAGGCAGAAGAGATGCTTTACTTATGTCGAAGACGGCATTGACGCGCTTATGAAAATCCTGGAAAACAGGAATGATTGCTGCAAAAATCAAATCATCAACATCGGCAATCCCTGGAATGACTGTTCTATAAAAGAACTTGCCTTTATGTTAAAAAAGATTTTTATGGAACATCCCAATCACAAGAATGACAAAGATTTTTCTGAAATCGCCGAAGTGTCAGCCGGTTCCTACTATGGCAAGGGATACCAGGACATATATACAAGGAAACCCAGCATTGAAAAGGCCAAAAGGCTTTTGAACTGGACTCCTGTGACCGGGCTGGAAGAATCACTCAAAAAGACACTTTACGCTTTTTTGGAAGAAAATGAAGGAACAGCCAAACCATCAAAATAAAGAAAATATCCTGGGCCTGAAGATCGATGTGGATACATACATCGGCATGAAAAGAGGAGTACCCCGGCTTCTTTCAATCTTGTCTCGCTTTGATATGAAAGGAACCTTTTATTTAAGTGTGGGACCCGATGCTTCAGGCCGGGCAATTCTTCAGCTCATTAAAAACCCCGGTTTTCTGAAAAAAATGCTTCGGACTAATGCCGGCCGTCTCTATGGAATGAAAACCGCCCTGTATGGCACATTAATCCCCTCACCCATGATAGCTCTTTCATTTCCTGATCTCGTGCAACAAATTATATCAGAAGGACATGAGGTAGAATTTCATGCCTGGGACCACAGAAGGTGGCAGGATGAACTTCATTCGCGTTCATATGAATGGATTGAAGATTGGTTTAAAAAGGGCATCGATGGATACAGAAAACTGGTCAAAAGAAAACCTCAATCCTTCGGCGCCCCGGGCTGGCTCATTGACGACAGGACACTGGAAATTATAAAGAGATTTAATTTTACTTATCTCAGCTGCACCCGAGCCGGAGAACCATTTATTCACGAAAAGATAAATCTCATAGAGATCCCTTCAGATCTTCCCTGTTTCGAAGAAACAGGAGTCAACCAGGGTATTTTAACCATTGTTCAAATACTTAAAGGTGGAGGCATACATGTACTTCCTGTACATGCCGAAGCAGAAGGTGGAATATGGGGCGAGTATTTTATAGATTTACTTGAAAGGGTACACAAAATGGATTACCGGGTTCTGCCTCTTTCGAGGATAAGAGAATTGCTGCAATCTAAATCATTGCCAACAAGAAAATATCGGATGGAACTTATACACGGTCGTGCTGCTCCCTGTGCTGTATAAAACTTTTTCCTCTAACTCCTGTAATGATATCATCCCGTTTCATCAGGATTGTTCCTTTGTTACTTGCAAGCCATAGTTTTTAATCTTTCTATGAAGATTACTTCTCTCCAAACCTATTAATTTGGCCGTTTTTGAAACATTCCATTGGTTTTCTCGAAGTCTTTGAGAAATAAAATCCTTTTCAAATTCCTCTTTCGCCTTTTTATAAGATTCTGCATTAAATGTTGAATCATTATTATCTATATTTCGATTCTTCTTCAAGAAGGAAATATCATCCGCAGTAATAGTATCGGATGGAATCGTGATAACCAGTCGTTCTATTATATTCTTTAATTCTCTGACATTACCAGGCCAGTCATGTTGCATAAATATATCTAATGCTTCATCGGTAATGCTCTTTTTAGAGATCCCTTCTTTGAGGCAAAATTCATTGATGAACGGTTCTATCAGAAAGGGAATATCCTTTTTCCTGCTTCTCAGTGGAGGCACCACCAGGGGTATAACATGTAATCTGTAATAAAGATCCTGTCTGAATCTACCTTCCTCCATTTCCAGTTCAAGATCTTTATTCGTCGCCGCCAGCACTCTCACATCAGTATCAATGAATTTTGTACCCCCTACTCTCTCGAACTTCTTTTCCTGAAGGATCCTGAGAATCTTGGCCTGCGCCTTTAGACTCATATCCGCTACTTCATCAAGAAAGATAGTTCCCTCGTTCGCCAAGTCAAATTTGCCCCTTTTTTTCTGGGTAGCCCCTGTGAAAGATCCCTTTTCATGTCCAAAAAGTTCGCTTTCTATTAACTCTTCCGGTATGGCAGCACAGTTGACTTCGACAAAGGGCTTTTGCGCCCTCCTGCTCTGCCTGTGAATAGATCTGGCAACAAGTTCTTTCCCCGTACCGTTTTCACCCATAATAAGGATCCACGCATTGGTTGGGGCTATAATCTGAATCATTTCCTTTAGTTCTGTAATTAATTTACTTTTACCCGTAAGTTCATAACCATGCTCAAACTTATTTTTTAATAACTTATTTTCCTCTTCTAAACGAACAAGGTTCAAAGCATGATCCACGATAAGAACTACTTTATCCAATGACAATGGTTTCTCGATAAAATCAAAGGCCCCTAATTTTGTTGCCTTGACAGCAGATTCGATTGTTCCATGGCCTGACATTATAACAACCTGTATCTGTGGATATTTCGATTTGATCAATTTAAGGGTTTCAATCCCATCAATTCCCGGTAGCCATATATCCAGGAGGACAAGATCAGGCAATTCTTCCTCTATTATATTGAGGCACTCCTCTCCACTTCCTGCGGTAGTTACCTCATACCCCTCATCTGAGAGAATTCCCTTCAGAACTGTGCGAATACTTTCTTCATCATCTACAATAAGTATTGTCTTATACATTTTCCTTTCAACCTTTATGCACTTAGTCGTAAAATTCTTGCAAAAATGGCAAAAGAATTTAGTAAGCGTTCACTGAACGTCGAAATTAGAAAATAGAAATT
>JAGGSD010000337.1 GCA_021159265.1 Syntrophobacterales bacterium
CTGCGTTATATGATGCGGATATCCGGGAACGACGATTCGTGCTATGCGTGCCATAGATAAATAATGTTATGATTCACACAAATTGTCAATAATTTAGTATTGTGTCCCCGGAATTCCCGAAATTTAGTATTGTGTCCCCGGAATTTTCCCCCGATCTCTCGTTCTCGACCCGCTGCTTCATGTCTGTTTTCACAAATTTCGGAATACAAAAGCTCAGCGCTATGCTGTTTCATCCGGTGAGATAAATTTGTAGTAATTCCAGTATATAGCTGACCTCTCCTATCACATATGTAAACGTACCACATGCTTTTTACTCATTAAAAAGGCCCAATTTTTACAAATTGGGCCTTGTCCTTTTGGCTCCCCAGCGCGGACTCGAACCACGGACCCGATGGTTAACAGCCATCTGCTCTACCAACTGAGCTACTGAGGAATATAAAATTCGGAGGTGGATTTTTACCAAAGACTAAATGAACTTGCAATAATTTTTTGTTTATCTGCAACTCGTACAGGTCGTAAGATTATTGAAGGGTACTCCCGTTGTCTTGCTTATATATTTTAACTGGTCTTCCGGCGCAAAATACCTTCCGCATACCTTGCAGGGTGTCATTTTAAAGACCTTATTCCAGATGATTCTCTTGTCATCTTCAGCTTCCATCTTAATATAACCCGTTGGGCATACATAAGCACATGCGCCACAGCCGATGCAGGAATTTGGATCGAATTCAATTTGAGGATCTTCCAGATCACGACCCGGTCCCCTGTCCTGAAATGTAAGGGCGCTGACACCGACGATTTCCCTGCATGCTCTGACACATAGCCCGCAAAGGATACAGTCGTGTTCTTCCCCCTTTTCTTCAGAGACATCCACTCCCACCTTCTCCGCAATTTCTCTTACGGCTTCAGTTTCGGGGTATTTATAATAGAGCAATTCTGCAGCCATTTTACGGCCTTCAAGCGCTTTTTTTGAATCCGTCTTAACTTCCATTCCATCTTCAACTACTGTATTGCAGGAGGTTGTAAGCTGCCATTTTCCGCTTGTCTTTACTTCCACCGTACAGAGACGGCAGGCGCCGAATGGACTGAGATCATCATGGTGACATAGAGTCGGAATATCCAGTTTCAAATCCCGGGCATTTTCCAGTATAGTAGAACCTTCCTTCGCCTTAACTTTTCGCCCATCTATAACTATATTAACCATTACATTCCCCTTATTTGTATAATTTGAAATATGACGATCAAACGGCTTTCTGCCAGACTACAACTCTGTAACACCTGAGACATCGCTGTGCTTCGTCCATCGCTTCTGACTTACCGAATCCACCTTCGATCTCGGCAAAATCGCCGGTTCTTTTTCTTTTATCCAAAAAACTGACATTGTTTGCCGCGCTTTTACTAATGAAGGCCCGTCCACGCTGTTTTGACAAATCAACACCTTCAAAAGAGACCCTGCCGTCATAATGATTCCCCTGAATATAACAATCGATACTTCGGGCAACTTCATTACCTGCATTAAGAGCTTCTATTAAAGTTGCGGGGCCGGTAACACAATCACCCCCGGCAAACATCCCTTTTATATTTGTCATGTAAGTCTCAGGATCAGCCTTGATGGTTCCCCATGCTGTAACACCGAGTTTTTTCTTATCCTTCACCACGGGCAGCGCCGGGCTTTGGCCTATCGCAGCTATTATCATATCCGCATCAATCGTAAATTCTGAACCTTTGACGGGAACGGGCCTTTTCCTTCCACTTTCGTCAGGCTTACCGAGTTTCATCCTGACACATCTAGCAGACTTGAACTTTCCGTCTTTGGCCAGAATTTCCACAGGTGCTGTCAGATATCTAATGGTTACGCCTTCTTCTTCAGCTCCCGCTATCTCGTCTTCTCTCGCCGGCATTTCAGCACGGGATCTTCTGTAAACAATTTCCACGTCTTTAAAACCGAGTCTCACGCAACTGCGGGCACAATCAATGGCAACATCACCACCACCGACTATTATAACCTTTTTCAGGGGTTCGATCTTTTTCCCAAGGTTCAAATCTCTCAGGAACTCAACGCCATCTACAAAACCTTCACATTCGTGATCTTCCCCTTTGACCCCCATATTTTTCCCTTGATGGGCGCCCACAGCAACAAAGACAGCTTTGTAACCCTGTTTTTGCAGTTTCCCAAAGTCGAGTTCTTCCAGTTTAACATTTAATTTTATCTCCACCCCCATCCGCTTGATCAAATTAATCTCGTGATTAAGAATGTCTGAGGGGAGACGATATTCTGGGATTCCTGCGGCGGCCATCCCTCCTGCTCGAGGTAAAGACTCAAAAATCGTTACGCCATAGCCCATTGAACGGAGATTATAGGCAGCGGCAAGCCCTGCCGGGCCCGCCCCTATGACGGCGACATTTTCTTCTTTTTCACATGCGGGAGTACCAAGAGGACTGGCTCCATTCTGGAGATCGAAATCTGCGGCAGCTTTTTTTAGAAGTCTGATTGCCAGAGGTTCATCTATATCATTGCGCACACAGGCCTCTTCACAGGGATGCGTGCAAACACGTCCCACAACACCGGGCAGAATGCAATTCTCACGAATCAGGTTGAGGGAATCGTCGAATTTATTATTCCTGATCAATTCTATATAACCGGGGATATCAAGCCCGGCTGGACACGCATCAATGCAGGGAGCCGTTACAACAGTTGAATATTCCCTGTCCTCAATCTTCTTTTCCCCCTTCATGAGAGAGATAAAATCAGATTTGTAGTACTTAATGGCATCCAGAATGGGGAAAAGAGCGGATTGACCGAAAGCGCACTTTGCGTTTGCAGATACTTCCGTGACAATCTTTTTCATCTCACCAAGAATTTCCTCGTCTCCATACCCTTCAGTCATTAACTCAAACATATCCATGAGTTTGTCTATGCCAATCATGCAAACGCATTCACCACATGATATTTTTCTTATCTCTTTCAGATAATTCAGGGTCAGGGACAAGACATCCGCTCTTTTATCCATTGCCACAAGGCCATTCCAGCCCATAAGAGCCGCTGCCTTTTTTCCGCCTGACATTTCAGGAAAGTTAATATCAGCGGATTTGGAGGTCTTGGAAACATTACCCTTCCTGTTATCCACGATCTTACCGTTCCAACTGCTAAATGCAACTCTATCCATTGTTAAGCCACCTTATTATGTGTTTTGTATGCAGGGAGGGATCTATTCAAACAATCCCCACTCAAATTCCAAATCTGACCAAGAGTGTAAACCATGCACTTTATCCAGCAATTTGTTATATTCCTGTGAGACCTTGGCTTGGATTTTCTCTGTTTGTTCCGGTGTAAGATGACGGAAACGACCCTGGCGCTTGAGATAATCTTCTACAGGCCTTAACTCGTCCATTTCAATAGTCATCTTATATTTACCGTCTTCCACTTCGTAAAGCGGAAATACACCGGTCTCCACAGCCAGACGCCCCAACTTGATTGTCTCCTCGGATGCGCTCCTCCATCCTGTCGGACAAACCGAGAGACAGTGGATATACGAAGGTCCTTTAACTTTCCTGGCCTTCTTAACTTTATTCATGAAGTCAAAGGGATAACTGGGGCTTGCCGTAGCAACATAAGGCACGTTGTGGGCAACCATGATTTCGGGAACATTCTTCTTCCATTCCTGTTTACCCTGAATTACCTTGCCCGCAGGTGAAGTCGTTGTGGATGCTCCCATGGGGGTTCCGCTGGAACGCTGGATACCCGTGTTCATGTAGGCCTCATTATCAAGGCAAACATAAAGCATGTCATGCCCTCTCTCCATTGCTCCAGAGAGTGCCTGCATACCGATGTCCATGGTACCACCATCACCGGCGATTGCTACCGCTTTTACATCACGGTCCGGGATCCTGCCCTTTCTTCGCAAAACTTTAAGCCCGGCTTCAACACCGGAACCCACCGCCGCGGCATTCTCAAACGCGAGATGTATCCATGGCAACTCCCACGCAGTCGTGGGATAAAAACTCGATATAACTTCCATGCACCCCGTTCCATTCGCGATAACCGTATCAGGACCAAGGGCCTTGCACATCAAACGAATTGCCAGCGCCTCGCCACATCCCTGACATGCCCTGTGCCCCGGACAGAAATACTCTTTCTTGTCTATCAATTTTGGGGCAAATAAATCAAAGTTCTCTATAATGCTCATTATCCCCTCACTCCATAATATTCATAATCTTTGATAATTCCCTTTTCGCCTGACTTAGCCGCTTCTTCGATGAGTTTTACAAAATCTCTTACAGGAACATCTCTTCCGCCGAGGCCTATAATAGAATTATAAACCAGTGGACGTTCTTTTTCATGGTACAGCGCCGATTTGATCTCTATAAAAACCGGCCCGCCGGAACCGCCGAAGGAAACCGCGCGATCCGTAACGATCAGCAATTTCGCCTTTTTCACTACCGCTTTCAGTTCCTCAAAGGGGAAAGGTCTCCAGAGTCTTAATTTAACCAGGCCAACACGCATTCCCTTCTTGCGCAGCTCATCTATTGCTATCTCTGCCGTTTCACCCATGGATCCCATGGTCAACAATAAAATTTCCGCATCTTCCGCCAGATAAGTTTCAACCGGTTTATAACGACGGCCAAACATCTCCTCCCACTCGTCCCATACCTTAAATATGGTTTTCTTTGAATTTATCAAGGCCTCGTCCTGGGACTTCCTGGACTCCGCATAAATTTCCGGCATACCAAGGGTTCCCATGGAAATCGGATGGTCGGGATGAAGTGTCGCAAAAGGCTTGCGCACCGGGAGAAATTTATCTACCTCTTTCTGATCCGGGAATTCAATAAGTTCAACCGTGTGTGTCAGTTGGAAACCATCCATATTCAGGCAAACGGGAAGCATGACATCATTGTCTTCGGCAATCTTGAAGGATTGGATCGTCATGTCTACCACTTCCTGGCCGCTCTCAGCGAAAAAAACGATCCATCCCGCGTCTCTCTGGGGCATAATGTCTGAGTGATCATTCCATATATTAATAGGCCCCGATATAGCCCTGTTGGCATTCCCCATAACGACTGGAAGCCTCATGGCAGAGACAATGGGCAATATTTCATGCATATACATCAAACCCTGAGAACTGGTGGCAGTATAAACTCTGGCTCCCGTTGCCGAAGCGCCGGACACACAACTGATCGATGTATGCTCAGATTCGACCGTGACAAACTCCGCATCAATCCTCCCGTCAGCAACAATATCAGACAGGTGTTCCGCAATATGAGATTGAGGAGTAATCGGATAGACGGCTGCCATGTCGATATTACACAGCCCCACCGCCTCTGCCGCAGCAATTCCTACTTCCATACCAACTTGTTTAGCCATTCTTATCCCTCCTCAACCATTTTTATGGCGCCTGGCCAGCATTCGTGGGCACAGATTCCACACCCCTTGCAATAATCAAGATCCGCCCTGAAGAACCCTTCGTCATCCTGAGAGATACATCCCTCCGGGCAGAAAATATAGCAGACGCCACACTTGATACACTTTGAATCATCCCACACAGGACGTTGTGCTTTCCAGCTCCCCGTATGGTAACCCCTTGCGCTTGCAGGTTCGAATACCATACAACCGGGATTTATCTCCTGCCAGGTTTCAGGCCATTTTTTCTTTTTCATAGGTAAACCTCAAAATTAATTAGCTGATTTAAATATTTTTACTTCTTTATAAGCCCTTTTAAGGGCATTTATATTTTTCGGCGCTAACCTTCCAAATCTTTCTTCCAGGGGGGCTTCCAGTGATTTCGCCTTTATTAAATCTACGACCTTAACAAGGGCTCCGAGCATCGTCGTATTCGTTATGGGAACGCCCAGTTCCTGCCAGGCTATTTTCGACGCATCCACCGTAGCGACGGTCCCATTAAAGTTCAACTCTTTTCCTATCTCTTCAGGTGATTTCGGGGTATTGACAATGAGTACGCCATCCGGTTTCAACCCTTCCAGGACATTAACCAGACCTACAAGGCTTGCATCGAGGACAACAACAACATCGGGTTCGTAGATAGCTGACCTTACCTTTATTCGCTTATCATCAACCCGGTTAAACGCCGCCACAGGGGCCCCTCTTCTTTCAGGCCCGAAGCTGGGGAAACCCTGGGCATACTTTCCTTCCTTAATGGCGGCCAGCGCAAGCATCTCTATCGATGTTACCGCACCCTGACCTCCTCTTCCATGCCACCTTATTTCGATCATCCGGTAATTCTCCCTTTAACTGCATTATTTGAGAACAATAGCTCCGCTATTTAATATATCTGATATTTACTGTCAAGACTTTTTTGAAGCTTTGTCATTTAAGAATTAAAAGTGAACCGTTTTTATCAAATTTAAAGTTGATGGCTTCGTAAAAAGTCCAAAAACTCCCTCTCCCTTGTATAGGGAAAGTTAGTTTAAGATATGTAAATAATTT
>JAGGSD010000024.1 GCA_021159265.1 Syntrophobacterales bacterium
GAACATTTGAATATTAGAAATTCGGATTTGTTTCGCATTTAGTGCTTCGAATTTCCAGTTTATCTGGGTTAGGCATATTATTTGACAGAGATTTTTTGCATTTTGTTATAATATAATAACAGCAAGGCAAATAAGCTCTGTGCCTCTGTGCCTTTAAACCTTTAACCCTTTGAACCTGAGTTGTTACATTTTATTTGTATCATCTAATTGCGCAAGGAGGAATCTCCGGCTTTGAAGAAGATCAATAAAATAGATTTAAATGATTTATACGATCAGGCCGATCAGTATATAAGAGAAAAACGCTACGACGAGGCGATTGAACTGTACAAGAAATTAATAAAGATGAATCCCGGAAACGATTCACTCATTTTATCTCTGGGCTGGGCTTACAGGGATAACGGAAAGTTGGCCGAGGCGATTAAATGTTTTGAAAATCTTTTAGAAAAAGAACTGAGCAGAAAAGTATTTACCGGTTTTGCGTTTGACGAGATGGTTCGAATATTCCGTGCAGAGGGAAGGTATAAGCAGCTTATTGATGTTTGTGAGCGTGTCGTTGCCGCTCAACCGGGAGATACAGCACTTTTACATACATTGGGTGATTCCTGTCTTAAGGCCGGCAAAACAAAAAGAGCTATTGAAATATTTGAACTCCTCACACGGATGGAACCTGTTGCCCCCATGTATTTCTGCTGTCTTGGCAATGCCTATGTCATGGCTGGAAATTTTACCAGCGCCAACGAAGCATATGAAAATGCTATAAAGATCGAACCTGAAGAAACTGACAACTACTATAGCAAATTGGGGGATGCTTATTTGCAGTGTTTCGAATATGAAAGGGCAGAAAATGCACTGAAGAAAGCTCTCGATTATAAATTTGATTACCCTCTTTATCACTGTAACCTTGGTGATGTGTTAGTTAAACAGAGCAGACTGGATGAGGCACGGGAAGCATATGAAAATGCAATCAGGATTGATCCCCTGTCCAGGGGTGTTTATTATAACAGATTTGGGAATACGCTTGCCCGGGAGCAGAACTATCCTCTGGCTATTGAATTGTATGAGAAAGCCATAGATGCTGATCCCCAAAATCCCTTTTACTATATAAACCTTGTTGATTTATGCAAATCAGAAGGTTTCATTGAGAAGGCCAAGAAAGCTTACGAGAAAGCAAAATCTCTTAAAGTGATACCCTGATCCGTGATTTTAAGTAACTTAAATTTGCAAATGTATTATAAGTAGTTCATATTCCGTAACATTTATCAAAATAGTGGGGGTAGGGGCGACTTTAGTCGCCCGACAGCGAAGGGAGGTTAAAACCTCCCCTACCCATACGGCAAAAACGCAGATTGGTGTTTGATGCCTGAGTAGCTGCGCTGCAAGTTACTTTCCATTATAATACCGCCGTGCCTGAATAGCGGAGTTTTTTACAAAGTCGTCATTGTTGTTCCTTGCCGAGTATGTAGAGATGTGAAATACCGAATAGCAGTTGTTGCGATTCAATAATTCCAAAGCCTCTGTTCTTCATGGTTTTCTCCAGTTTCTCCGGCGGTTCGAACGATATGACGGAGTCTCGAAGATACTTATATGCTTTATGGTTTCCCGATAAGATACCCCCGATAACGGGAAGCGCTGTCGTGAAATATGAGAGGTATATCTTCCGGATAAAAGCGTTCGGTGGAATGGAAAATTCGAGTACCGCCATTCTGCCGCCTTTGGCAAGGAGGCGATACGCTTCTTCCAGGAAAATTTCCGGGGACTCCATGTTCCTGATTCCGAATGCCACCATGATGCGATCAAATGATTCGTTTCTGAAGGGCATGTTCAAAGCGTTGCCATTTACAGCGAAATACTGCCGGTGGGTGGCGTTTCGCTGCATTTTTCGCACTGCAAGGCCAAGCATCTTTCCGGAAAGATCAATGCCCACAACATTACAATGCGCTTCCAACAAGGCAAGCGCCGCAAGATCACCCGTTCCGGTTGCAACATCAAGAATCCACTGTTCGTCCCTGATATCGAGGTGATTAATAGCGGTTTTCCGCCATAGCCGGTCTATGGATAGAGAGAGAATGGCATTCAACCTGTCATAGGTGGGTGATATTCGGTCGAACATTTCTCGTATGATTTCCTGTTTCTTATCCGGCATTATTCCCCTTCCATTTCATGATATGGGGATACTCAATGTTCAAGTGATCAAGAATCCTGACGGCGGCAAAGTCGACAAGGTCATTAATGGATTGAGGATGGTTGTAAAAACCGGGTGATGCCGGCATAATTGTTGCGCCCGCCTCGGCAGCCGTCACCATATTTTTTAAATGGATCAGGCTGAGAGGAGTCTCGCGGGTGACGAGGATGAGCGGCCGTTTTTCCTTGAGTGTTACGTCGGCAGCCCGCTGAATAAGGTTATTCGTGTACCCCGTTGCCACGGCTGAGAGTGTCTTCATGGAGCACGGTATCACTACCATGCAGTGAGCTGGAAATGATCCGCTTGCGACAGGCGCAAAAAGATCAGTGTTGTCGTGTATGATTACGTCTGCCTGTACTTTGCGGTCATTCTTCAGGTCTTTGATTAGTTCCGTGAGATCGTCATATTGAACCTTTATTTCATGTTTCAGGATTTTCCATCCCATATCCGATATTATGAGGTGAATTTCCGTGGGCAGAGTCAGAAGAATTTCTATGACTCGCCGCGCATATATTATTCCGGACGCGCCTGTTATTCCGACAATGATTCTTTTTTTCATTATTAGTATATGCTCCTTAACAGTTCTCCCGAAAGGATAGCTACGAAGAGAAGCAGGGAGATTATTGAATTGATGTGGTAAAAAGCCACATTGACTTTGCTCAGATCATCCGGCTTTACCAGCTTATGTTCCACAATGAACAGCACGGCTATTACTGCAGCAAATATAAGAAATACAGGACTCAGCGAGAAAATCCAGTACAGAGATAGGAGGGACAGAAAACTTATAATGTGCAGAAAAGATGAGACGGCAAGGGCTTTCTTAATACCGAATACGGCGGGTATGGAATACAGTTTTTCCTTCCTGTCAAATTCCCTGTCCTGACATGCATACAGAATATCAAAACCCGAGATGTATGATAACAACACAAGGCATAACATGCCAATCTTTATGGAGAAGGTCCCCGCCACTGCAACCCATACTGCCATAGGTACAAGGCTTATTGAAAATCCGAGAATGATATGAGAAAGCCAGGTAAACCGTTTTGTGTAAGAATAGCAGAAAAGGATACATAATACAGGAAAGGAGAGCCAGAAACAGAGCCATGACAACATCATGGAAGAGGATATGAAAAGAATGGATGATACCACAATAAACAAACCGGCATCGGTCTTTGAAATGGCGCCGGACGGAATTTCTCTCACAGCCGTTCTCGGATTTTTGCTGTCTATTGAGGCATCGGCAAGCCGATTGAATCCCATGGCCGCTGACCGTGCGCCAACCATTGCCATAATGATCCAGAATACCGCGTGCAGCGTGATCGGAGAAACCCTGCTAACCAGGACAAGGCTGGCCAGCGCGAAGGGAAGCGCGAATATAGTATGATTAAATTTTATCATTCGTAAATATGCGGCCATTTTAGCGAAAGGTCTTGGAAAAGAAATATCTTCTTCTTCATTTTCGCTTTCTGTATATTGCCAGGGGCATATCCTCTTTTCCAGGTAACTGAGAGTTTCATACAGGATAACACCCAGGATGCTCATGCCGATAATACCCACGAAGATTTGTGTATATGCCACCTTCGCCCATGAGTCCATTATCATATAGCCAAGACCGGACGCGGTTGCAAAAGATTCGACAAAAAAGAGAACCGAAATGGCCGTTCCCGTGGTAATCCTCAGGGCGGTGAAACTGTGAGGCAGCGCAGCGGGGAATACCACCTCTTTAAGAATATCTACGTCTGTGGCGCCCATGGAAAGCAGGGAGTCAAAGTATTTCTCATCTATTGCCTGCACTCCATCCCTTGTGGCAACGAGGATCTGGAAAAACAGTATGATGCTTATCATAGTAATCTTGGAAAAATCTCCCAATCCGAACATAAGAAGAATTACAGGCAGGAATACGATTTTCGGGATAGGGTAGGTCATGAAGATCATCGGAGATACGACCTTATCCAGGCGTTTGCTGTAGCCGATGAAAACTCCGATAGGAAAAGCGAGTGACCACGCAATGAGTATGCTTGCGACTACCCTGTACGCGCTGATACCAAAGTTTTTCCAGAAAGCGGTCGTTTTGCAGCTTTCGAAAAATGCGCTGAATGCCGCCTCTGGCGAAGGGAGGACCGGTGACGCAACTGCCATGGCAAGCAACTTCCACACCAGAAGCCCGATTGAAACGGAAAGTATATAGCTGAAAGTTGTTGATGATCTCATATATCTTCTACCATCTTCCTGACCATTTTACACGTTGCAAAGAATGAATCCGCGGTTCGGTAAGTGAGCTCTCCCGCATCAGGATTATTGATAATCGTTTTGATTGACGCCGGTCTCCCGCTAAGGACAATAATCTTCTTTCCGAGAAATACGGCTTCTTCAATATTGTGTGTTACGATGATCATGGTTAGACGATTTGCATGCCATATTTTTGTCAGGATATTCTGAAGTTTTTCACGGGCAAATGTATCAAGTGACGAGAAGGGTTCATCCATCAAAAGTATTTCCGGGTTCAATGCGAGTGACCGCGCAATGGCAACCCGCTGTTTTTCACCGCCGCTCAGCCGAACCGGGTAATAATCCTTATGTTGCAGGAGCCCCAGGTTCAGGAGCAGTTTTTCCGCTGTCTCGTTTTGCTCTTTTTTGGAAAAACCATTTATTTTCATGCCAAGGCATACATTCTGCCAGACAGTTTTCCACGGGAGCAGACCGAAATCCTGAAGGATAAATGCTGTTTTCCGGGAGGGACCTTTAATCTCTTTTCCATTAATTATGACTGTCCCTGAAAAATGCCTGATGAGACCGGAAAGAATATAAAGGAGGGTCGTTTTTCCGCACCCGGACGGGCCGATAATGGCTATGGAATCGCCATCGTCAACATGAAAGCTGATATTATCGAGGACTTCCAGATTCCCGTTATCAAAGTGCTTGCACAGTGCATCGGCATAAATCACGACAGCGCTCCCTTACGGACCTTTCCATATAAGTTTTTGACAGGTTGTTCTGTCCGGTATCAGGTTGTGCTGGAGCAGCCATGTTTCAACGTGTGAAATGTCCTCTTGCGGCGGTGGCGCTGGATCGGGAAATGCCGGTATCGTAAAATGTCCTTTGAGAGAAGCGGGAAACCTGGTTTTGCTGACAAGTATATCCATAAAACCGGACGGGTTGCTGTTGATCGTGTGAACACTCTTTGTATATGCTCTCAAAAAACGTATGGCAAGATTCGGATTGTCGGTCAGAAATTTATTTTTGATCGCTATTATCGTCAGTGTTGTGTCCAGTATTCTGTCATCAGTAATGGGGATTGCGCCATCGGCAACGGCTTTCGTTGCAAGGGGCTCGGGAAGAAGTGCCAGTTTGACCGAATTTTTGATCAACATCTGATATCGTATCGGTATCATTTTGATTTCCAGCTTTTTGACTTGATCGGAAGGAATATGTTCCTTTGCCATGATTTCATCAAGAATATATTCGATAATAGAAGCGGTGGATATTGCGACCGGTTCATCTCTGGTCTGCTGTATGTTCCTGATTCCCGAACCCGGCGATGCAAGCAACGCAAACATTCGATGATCCGGATTTGTATGGTAGGAAGTTGTGACAATCCTGAGGTCTTCACCACCGGCGTTTAAAAGGATAGTATTCAGAAGATCACCGAAATAACCGTCCAGACCGCCGCCCTTCAGTGCGGCATCACGCTCCAGGGCGCTGTAAAAACTTATTAATTGCACATTAATTCCTTCTTGCCTGAAAAACCCCCTCTCTTTTGCAACGATAAGGGGGAGAGTGTCTATTACCGGAAGAATCCCCAGCCGGAGGTTCTGTATTTCCCTGCTCATTGTAAGAGAGGGAATAAGCAGCAGTGAAACAGCAATCGCACATATCATCTTTTTCATTATCAAGCGCCTCTGCCCGGTATCGATCTCACCGGAATGTTGTTTATATTGAGCCATTAATTACATGAAACGAAAACTTTTTCAAGGAGTCAATCAAGCTGCGTCCGTAAAAAGTCGGATTTTCCCTCCCCTGGTGGGAGGGGATAGAGGTGATGGGGGCATAACTACTTGAAATAGCGGTGTTCTCACCCTCATCCCTACCCTCTCCCATCAAGGGAGAGGGAGTTTTTTGGCTTTTTACGAAGCTATCAATCTTTACAGTTTCGTAAAAAGTCACAGAAACACTCTTTTGTCATTCTGAGTGATAGCGAAGAATCTG
>JAGGSD010000040.1 GCA_021159265.1 Syntrophobacterales bacterium
GAATTTCGAATTTCCAGTTTATCTGGGTTAGGGATCAGGGATCAGAAAGTGAGAAGGTGAGAGGACAGAAGTCAGATGTCAGAGAACCGGTAACCTTGAACCGTGAACCGTTATTTCGAGAGGATAGTTTCATGAAAAAAGGGAAAATTTTTAAATATATCGCCATCTTCTCAATAGCTGGTCTGGTTATTGCGTCTCATACCTATGCCGCCCGTATCAAGGACATTGCCGGTATCGGCGGGGTCAGAGACAACCAGCTGGTAGGCTATGGCCTGGTTGTTGGTCTGGCCGGAACAGGTGACGATATTGAAAATGGATTCACAAAGGAAACCCTTGCCAATATGTTGAGCAGACAGGGGCTCGGGATGAAGGAGGCGGCCAGAAAGGACCTGGATTCGGATAATGTGGCGTCGGTCATGATCAGCGCCGAACTCCCTCCCTTCGCCAAGGTGGGATCAAAAATAGACGTTACGGTTTCATCCATCGGTGATGCAGATAGCCTGCGGGGAGGGACTCTTCTTATGACACCGCTTAAGGGGGCGGACGGCAGGGTCTATGCAGTGGCGCAGGGGGCGGTGTCTATCGGAGGCTTTTCCGCAGGTGGGAGAGGCGCAAAAGCTTCCAAGAATCACCCGACTGTCGGCCGGATTACAAACGGCGCTTTTGTCGAAAGGGAATTGAAATACAACTTTGAAAACAGGAAGTCGTTCTCCATAAATCTTTATCGACCTGATTTTACAACTGCGACAGGGGTGGCGGCGGCCATAAATGGCGCGATAGCGGGCGTGGATGCGAAGCTTGTTGATTCATCTACCATCGCTGTAAATATCAGGGAGTCTTTTAAAGGGAGTATAGTAAAACTTGTCTCGGTTATTGAAAATATCAATATTGCGGTCGACTCCCCTGCGATTGTGGTCATAGATGAGAAGACCGGCACGGTTGTTATGGGAGAAAATGTCAGGATATCCACTGTTGCCGTGGCACATGGGAATTTATTTATCCAGATAAAGGAAGAAAAGAAGGTCTCTCAGCCATCCTCCTTTGCCCCTCGTCCTCCTGCCGGCAGCGCTCCGGTTGAAGCGGAAGGTGGCACAGTAGTCGCTCCCGGGGGACAGACAGTTGTGACAACTGAAACAGCAATCGGCGTTGAAGAAGAGAAAAATCGTTTGGTGGTGGTGCCTGAGGGAGTTACTATTCAGGATGTTGTAAAGGCTCTCAACGCAATAGGTGTTACGCCGGGAGATCTTATAACCATATTGCAGACAATTAAATCCGCAGGGGCGCTCCAGGCAGATTTGAAGGTAATGTAAAATCAGGGTTCAGGGTTCGGGGTTTTCTCGTTCCCATGCTCCTGCCTGCCTGTGCATTGCACCTGTCTGCTTCGCAAACGCGACAGACAGGCGCGGGAATGCATACTGAGGAGTCATTAAATGGAAGGATTAAACGGGTTGTCAATAGGAGTGATCTCCAGACGCGTAGAAACGAACCGACCTGAGAGACGGCAACCGGGGAACAGTGAGGAGAAGCTGAAAAAGGCGTGCGCCGATTTTGAATCCATTTTCATTAGTTATATGCTTAAAACCATGCGGCGCACGATTCCGCAAAGCGGGCTTAATAAGTTCCCCGGCAAGGATATTTATACCTCGATGGTTGATCAAAAAGTAGCGGAAGACCTCGCAAAAAGAGGGGGAGGTATAGGCCTTCAGAAAATGCTTTTACGACAGCTTGGATCAGGGGGGAGGGGATTAGAAGGTAAGAGGGTGAGATATCAGAGAACCAACAATCAGTGACCCCTGAACCCCAATCAGTTATTAAAGTTTTATTGTAAACTTGCCGACATTGGTATAAAATAAGACAAGGTGCACTTGTCAAAAGTCCACGTAATGTCATTCTGAGGAGCGGAGCTACGAAGAATCTCAATGATATTAGCTTCTTCACTATCGTCCAGAATAACAAAAGAGTGGTTTTCAAACTTTTTACGAAAGCATCAAGTAAGGTAAAAAGGAGGCATTGCAGATGAAAATTGCTGAAACTGGAAATTCTCTGACCGAACTCATTTCGCAGTACAAGATAAATGAGGAGAAAGCGAGTTTGGAGACTGTGAAGCAGTCAGCGGACGGCATTGCTCAGGAAGATAAGGTCACTCTATCTTCCACGGCAAGGGATATCCACCAGGCAGAGAAGGCTCTTGAAAAACTTCCCGATGTCCGGGAAGAAAAGGTTCGGGAACTGAAGGATCGAATAGAAGCCGGGAAATACGATGTAAACGGAGAAAAGATTGCCGAGAAAATGCTGAACGAATCACTTCTTGATATAATGGCTTAACACAATGAATACCGAAGCGCATTTCCTTTATGATTCTCTGATTTCAGTCCTGCGGGAGGAGATTGAAGTTTACAGGAAACTCCGTGACTCTCTCTTGAATGAGGGGGAAGTCCTGTCGGGGTCTTCCGTGGATGAACTGTATGAAAGCAATTCCAGAAAAGAAACCTGTATTCTAAAGGTTAGGATGGTAGAAGATGTGAGAACAAAATTGGTTGAGAGAATCATCAATGCACTTAATCTTGACGGAAATGCTCTTAATACGAATAGAACGCTCTCAACGTTGATGCTCCATGGAGATGACAGCCAGAAAAATGATCTGGAGGAATGCCGGTCAGCGCTCAGTTCTCTTTTGACGGACATTAATGAGTTGAACAACAGGAATAAAATGCTGCTCGATTCTTCTCTTTTTTATGTGCGAAAATCTATCGATTTTTTAGGACAGATTATCTCTCCTGCCGCAACTTACCTGAACACGGGAAGATTAAAAACAAATAATCTGAATGGAAAGATTGTAAGCAGAGAAGGATAGTCCCTTAATTGTAAAGTTCGTGCAAAATTGGCTTCGGCGTGAGCTCAGTCGAACGGCAAAAGAATTTAGTAAGCGTTCACTGAACGTCGAAATTAGAAAATAGAAATTGGAAATTTGGCCTCATGCTTTTCTCCCGAATTTCTAATTTCCAATTTCAAGCCGTGAACGGCTACAGGCTTTCAGCTTCGAGCTTTTCCGGCTTGTTCGGGTTAGGTAAATATGTCTGTTGATGCATTGAATATCGCGAAAAATGCCCTGTTAAGTCATCAGGCCGCGATAAATCTTACAGGAACCAATATTGCCAATGTGAATACCCCCGGATATACGAGACAGCGACCGGTATTCAACACATCGTTTGGCCAGAGTGTCGAGGTAGCGGGGATAGAAAGAATATATGACAGATTCCTTGGAACCCAGATCAGTGAGCAGATGCATAACCTGGGGTACAATGAAGCTAAAAGAGATGAACTGAGCAGGATCGAAATAATTTTTAACGAGACCGACGGTGGCGGTATTAATGAATTGCTGGGTAAGTTCTGGAGCGCATGGGAGGATCTGTCGGCGAATCCTTCAGGGCAGGCTGAAAGACAGGCGCTGGTTTCCATTTCTCAGAGTCTGGCCTCCATGTTTCGCTCCTATAGCAGCGAACTCCTTTCCGTACAGGATGACGCAAATACACGGATAGCGGATCTGGTGCAGCAGGCCAATGGCTATCTGTCGGATATAGCTGACATAAACAGCAGGATTGCAGGAACTGAAGCGGATGATGCCGGTCTGAATACCCTCAGGGACAAAAGGGCGGAGCTTTTATCAGGGCTGGCTGAGATTATCGATTTTCATTATTTTGAGGATTCAGACGGGGCGATAAGTGTCTTTTTGTCCAACGGCATGCCGCTGGTAGAAGGCAGTCAGACATGGGAACTCGATACCGTAACGGGGGAAAATGACAATCCTTCTTTCTATGATGTTGTTTTCAAAGATGACCCCGATGAAGAAGTAATCAATAATGTTATAACAAGTGGAAAATTGGCAGGTTTCCTGGAAGTCCGCGATACCGTGGTGGAGGGTTATATGAAGAGCCTTAATGATCTGGCTGCCTCCATTGTTGATAAGGTAAATACCCAGCATAAACTGGGGTATGATATAAATCAAAATCTTGGTGAAGATTTCTTCGTATTTGACGGAGGAGTCGAAGAAGCCGGATATATGAAAGTCAGCGCCGATATAATAGCGGATATAAATAAGATAGCGGCATCAGAAACGGTCAATGGCGATGGCGGAAATGCCGCAAGTATAAGCGCTATAAAAGATGAACTGACTATGAACGGCGGCAAATCGACTTTCAGCTCCTATTATTCGTCTCTTGTAGCGCATATCGGTCAGGATGTTGCGGATGTAAACAGGGGTTTTGATCATCATACAAATCTCATGACCCAGTTGACGAACAAAAGGGAGGAGATTTCCGGGGTGTCGATCGATGAAGAGATGATGAACCTTGTCAGGTATCAGACCGGTTATAACGCTGCAGCCAGACTTTTCAGCGCCGCGGATGAACTGGTGGATGTTTTGATGAACATGGTGAAGTAGAAGAGAAAAGATGAACATCGAACATCGAACGTCCAACATCGAATGCTGAATGAAAAACAAAAAGCAAAAGAAAAAAAATGAAGAAACAGACATATGATCTGGAAGAAAGGCTGCTCGAGTATTCGGCGCGAATCATAAAGATCGTTGAACAGTTGCCAAATACCAGAACAGGCAACCATGTTGCGGGTCAATTATTAAGATCGGGAACCTCACCTTATCCAAACCATGGTGAAGCTCAGGCAGCGGAGTCCCCAAAGGACTTTATCCATAAGCTTCGTATCTCATTAAAGGAACTCAGGGAGACCCAGCGATGGTTAAAACTTATTCAGCGTGTGCCTTTAATTAAAAAACCTGAACTATTAAATGATATTTTACAGGAAACAGAGGAATTAATTAAAATTTTCGTTACGAGTATCAAAACGGCTGAAAAGAAACAGGAATAGCAGTTGAGTGTTCGGTATTCGGTGTTTGTTTTTTTATTCGATTTTAAAATAATTTGAGGAGCGGAGCGATATCATTATTCGACGTTCGATGTTCAATGTTCGATGTTGGACGTTCATCTTTTAAGAGAGGCAGTATCATGGTAATGCGTATATCCGAAAACATGAAGTTTAGTGCAATAGTCGATAATATGTTTAAGTCTGAAAGCGATTATAATAAACTGATGGAAAAAATTGCTTCACAAAAGGAGATCAATAGACCGTCAGATGATCCTATTGGCATGAACAGAGTGTTGGACTTGCGGGAATCCAAGGCATCTATTAAACAGTACACCCGGAATATGGATGGTTGTGAATCATGGCTCACGATTACTGAATCGAAATTGTCGGCGGCCGGTGACCTTCTGGTGAAGGCCAGGGAGATCGCTGTTGCCCAGTCAACGGTGACCTCGTCTGCTGAGTCGCGAAGCTCGGAAGCTGTGACCGTGCAACAGCTCATAAATGAAATGCTTGCCCTTGCCAATTCAAAATATGGGGACAGGTATCTTTTTTCAGGCGCGAAAACGGAAGAAACTCCCTTTTCATCTTCCGGAAGATCTACCGCTGAAATAGGAGCGGCTGCCGCGGCTGAAGGAAATACTTTTGACGGCAATGTTGTGTCCGGCGGGACATACGCCGGCAGTGTGAACAAGACTTATGTTGTGAAAATTGTTACGGGTGGAACGCTGGCTGCCGCAACATATAGGGTTTCTGATGATGGGGGGAAGACCTGGGGCAACGAGAAAAATGATCTGGACAGCGGAACCATTACGCTGGGAGATGGGATACAATTAACGTTTACCGGGGGATCGACTGACTTGGCCGCAGATGACATATTTTATGTCCATGCCTTTACCGATGGCTATTACAACGGTAACGGCGGGGAACTATCCGTGAATATCGGCGAAGGAGAGCCCTTTGCTTACTCCATTTCCGGTGAAGCAGCCTTTACTGACAAGGGGGATGGGAATGTTGAAATATTCGGGATTCTCAATGAGTTGAAGACGGCGCTGGAGACTAATGATCCGGACGGTATTGCTTCCTGTCTGGACGATCTCAAAGTTGCATCCGATCAGATATCGAAAAATATTTCCAGGTGCGGAACCAAAATGAACAGGTTGGAAATAGCGAAAAAGAGCATGGTCGATATGGATATGGATTTAGCCGGGTTGATTTCTGGCGTGGAAGATGCAGATGTATCTGAGATAATGACCAGGTTTGCCATGAAAGAGATTGCCTTGAAGGCGTCGTACGCAGCGGCATCAAAGATAGGAAATTTAACGATACTCGATTTTTTCAGATAAATTAGGTTGTTTAGGCTGTAGGCTGAAGGCATTTAGGTTACAAAAAACTAACAGCCTACAGCCTAACCCGGATAAACTGGAAATTCGAAATTCGAAGCACTAAATGCGAAACAAATCCGAATTT
>JAGGSD010000055.1 GCA_021159265.1 Syntrophobacterales bacterium
TAGAAAGCCATCCTAACCCGAACAAGCCGGAAAAGCTCGAAGCTGAAAGCCTGCAGCCGTTCACGGCTTGAAATTGGAAATTAGAAATTCGTGAGAAAAGCATGAGGCCAAATTTCCAATTTCTATTTTCTAATTTCGACGTTCAGCGAACGCTTACTAAATTCTTTTGCCGTTCGACTGAGCTCACGCCGAAGCCATTTTTACAAGAATATTACAATTAAGGGACTTACTTATTGATGTATTCGTAAAAAGTCAAAAACTCACTGATCTGTCATTCCCGCGAAAGCGGGAATCCAGTAATTACAAGCAGTTATGGATTCCCGATCAGATCGGAAATGACAAAACAACAGAAATTCGGACTTTTTACGAGACCATCACTTATTAATTCGACAAATTACCCAACAGCGACAGGATTCCTTCATTATCGAACCCGTATAAATCGATGGCATTCATCCTGCACGATGCCGTACATACACCACATCCCTTGCAAAGAACCGCATTGACAACAGCACAGCCCTGTTCTTCATCCACCTCTACAGCGCTGAAGGGACAATTAAGTTCGCAAAGCCCGCATGCCATACACCTGTCTTTATTTACATGGGCCGTCTTCCCCTCGGCTTCTATATAGTCTTTGTTCAGAACAATACATGCCCGTGCGACAGCGGCATGGGCCTGCGTGATAGTCTCATCACTCAGTTTCGATGAATGGGCCATACCACACATGTACACACCATCAGTGGCAAAATCGACTGGCCTCAACTTAACATGGGCCTCAGCAAAGAAGCCATCCTGATTTACTGAGAGTTTCAGCATATTGCTAATGCCATGATTGTCAGGATTACCGACAACACCAACGCTAAGCGCCAGTATGTCCGTTTCAATCTCCACTGGCTCATTCAATATGGGATCAAAGACCGATACGGTTATTTTGGAATTGTTGGCTTTTACTTCAGGTTTTCTGTCTTCATCTTCATAGCAGATGAATTTGACATTTGCCTCTCGGGCTTTTTTATAATAATCCTCTTTGAAACCGTAAGTCCTGATGTCTCTATAAAGTATAGTAACATCTTTATCCGGATCAGCTTCCTTTAATTTCAGGGCATTTTTGATCGCTTCGGAACAACAGTATCTGCTACAGTAAGGTCTCTCGGCATTTCTCGAACCGACACACTGGATCATAACAACACTCTTTGCATCGGAAACCTTTCGATCGTTTTTATAAATGAGCTCTTCCAGCTCCCGCTGAGTAACAACGCTTTCATTCTGACCATAGAGATATTCATCCGTCTTGTTTTCATATGCCCCTGTCGCCACGATGACTACACCATGTTCAAACTGGTGCTCCTCCCCACCAGATTCAACAGTGGTCTTGTAATTCCCTATAAATCCATCCAGTTCCTTTATCTTTGCTCCTGTGTAAACATGTATCAGGTCGCTCTTTTCAACACGTTCCAGGAGACCGGCCAGATGTTTCCTTGTATCAAGACCCTCCAGGGTATAATACAGCTTCCCATAATTCCCGCCTAATTCACTCTCCTTTTCTACGATATAAGATTCAAAACCTTGATCGGCAAGAGCAAGGGCGGCGGTTATACCTGCAAGCCCGCCTCCTAAAACCAATGTAGCCTTATTTACGCTGAGCTGCCCAGGTTTCAGAGGTTCCAGATATTCAGCCTTGGCTACTGCCATTCGCACCAGGTCTTTCGCCTTCTCCGTTGCGGCTTCCGGTTCGTTCATATGGACCCACGAATCCTGGTCACGGATATTGGCCATCTCGAACATATATCTGTTCAGACCCGCCTTTTCACAATTCTCCTGGAAAAGACCTTCATGTGTCCTTGGGGAACAGGATGCCACCACAACCCTGGTAAGGTTGTGGTCATTGATCATCTCTCCCATTTTTACCGCTGTATCCTGAGAACAGGTGAAGAGATTATCCTCAGCATAAACTACGTTGGGCAAAGTCCGGGCATACTCAACCACCCCCGGAACATCCACCACGCCGCCGATGTTAATCCCGCAATGACAGACAAAAACTCCAATTCTCGGTCCGATACCCCTCAAATCTTTTTCCGGAGGGAGCTCCTCCTCAGCAATTAATGTCCCCCGCCGCGAAGATAGAATACCCTCCGCATGCGCCGCGGCGCCACTCGCCTCCATAACCGTCTCAGGAATGTCTTTGGGACCCCCAAAAACACCGCAGACAAAAACACCGTCACGAGAAGTTCGTACTGGATCTTCCAGCAAAGTTTTACAGAAACCATGTTCTTCAAGCTCTATGCCCAAACTCTCGGCCAGTTTTTCTGCATCTTTCGGCGGAGTCAACCCGACAGAAAGAACCACCATATCGAACTCTTCTTCAACAAGTGACCCATCTTCGGCAACATACGTCAGAAGTAGATTCTTTGTCTGCTGTAATTCCTTTACAGTTGAAGGCATGGACCTGATATATCTGATTCCATACTCATCCTTCGCCCTGTTGACAAACCGGTCAAAATCTTTTCCATAAGCGCGCATATCCATATAGAATATTGTGGGTTCGAGTGTCTTGAGGTGTTCTTTCCCTATAATGGATTGTTTTGTCGCATACATGCAGCACACGGATGAACACCAGCTGTTCCCGCAATTCACGTCTCTTGAACCGACGCACTGGATCCAGGCAATCTTTTTAGGTTCCTGACCATCGGAAAGTCTCTGGACATGACCGAAGAAGGGACCTGACGCGGACAAGATCCTTTCAAACTGAATACTGCTTATGACATTATCGTATATGCCAAATCCATACTCACCCTTCAAGTGAGCATCGAAAAGTTCAGTCCCCGGCGCGGCAATGATGGATCCTACTTCAATTTCCTCTTCCTCCGCCGTCATATTATGATCGATGGCGCCTGCCACACAAGCCTCAACACATTGATAGCACTCGGAACATATACCACAACTCAAACACCTCTTGGCCTCTTTGAGAACATCTTCTTCACTGTAACCACGGATCACTTCCTCAAAGTTAGTTATTCTCTCATCCGGTTTGAGTTCAGACATTTCGGGACGTTCTTTTTTCTCTACCGAACTTGTATCCGCTTGATCCGCAACATTTTTTGTCCAGTCTCTCTCACGGCCCAACTTGAGATCCTCGCCTTTCAGATAACGGTCTATCGACCTGGCAGCTTCCTTTCCGGCATTAATGGCTTTGACTACCGTAGCAGGTCCCGTTACGTCATCACCACCGGCAAAAACGCCTTCAACATTCGTTGCAAAGGTTACAGGATCTACTTCAAAGGTATTCCATTTATTGATTGAAATGCCGCTTTTTTCTGAAACAAACGCAAGATCACTCGCCTGGCCGATAGCGGGAATAACGGCATCGACATCAAGTGTAAATTCTGAACCATCTATCGGAACGGGGCGTCTTCGTCCACTTTCGTCAGGCTCGCCAAGTTCCATTCTGATACACTCTATACCCGATACTTTTCCATTAGCTTCCAAGATCTTAACGGGAGCAGCCAGAAACTCCATCTTGATTCCCTCGGCAAGGGCTTCCTCTATCTCTTCAGGTGCCGCAGGCATCTCGGCGCGGGTTCTTCTGTACAGGATAAATGCTTCTTTGGAACCGGTTCTCAGTGATGTGCGAACGGCATCCATGGCGACGTTTCCACCGCCCACGACGGCAACCCTGTTCCCGAGGAACACTTTTTCCCCAAGGTTTACTCTTCTGAGAAAATCAATCCCGTGAACGACACCTTCCAGTTCTTCTCCGGGGACATTCAACTTGCTGCTCACGTGGGAACCGACACCGACAAAAATGGCGTCAAATTCCTCTTTCAGAACATCTATGGTAATATCTTCACCGATTCGCGTGTTCAGCTTTATTTTGACACCCAGATCTTCTATGATCTTTATTTCGGCATTTAGCAGTTTCTTCGGAAGGCGGTATTCAGGAATACCCACGGCAAGCATTCCGCCGGCAACGGGAAGGGCCTCAAATACGGTGACCTGATAACCCTCAACGGCCAGGTAGTAGGCCGAAGTAAGACCAGCAGGGCCAGCGCCTATGACGGCTACTTTCTTGTTTTTCTTTTCCTTTATCTCAGGCACATATTTGGTATCATCATTAAGGTCGAGGTCTGCCACAAACCGTTTCAGATACATAATGGAAACGGGCTCGTCTACCTCTCCTCTTTTACAAGCTGCTTCACAGGGATGGTCACAAACCCTGCCGCAGACGGCGGGAAATGGATTTTCCTGTTTGATAAGTTTCAGTGCCTCTTTGTATTTGCCATCAGCGATAAGTGCCACATAACCCTGAACGCTGATGTGGGTCGGGCAGGCAGCCTTACAAGGCGCGGTGCCCAGCTTGTCGATAGCGAAAGCGCTCGGAATAGCTTGGGGGAATTTCCTGTAAATAGCTTTTCTCTCTCCGAGATTCTCTTCAAATTCCGATGGAAGTGATACGGGACAAACTTTAGCACAGTCACCACATCCGGTACATTTATCAATATCGACAAATCTCGGTGCCCTCAGAAGGTTTACCTGAAACCGACCAGGCTCTCCTTCAACACTCTTTACAGTTCTTCTTGTTAGGATTTCTACATTGGGATGTCTTCCCACTTCGACAAGTTTGGGAGAAAGGATGCATGAAGAGCAGTCGTTGGTGGGAAATGTTTTATCGAGCTGAGCCATAACACCGCCAACGCTGATATCATTTTCGACGAGGTATACTTTCATGCCCGAATTTGCGAGGTCAAGGGAAGCCTGTATACCTGCTATACCCGAACCCACAACCATCACAGCACCGACTTTTTCACTATCTTTTAACACTATATTCACACCTCAGATTTAATGTCTTTTTAGAATTAAAATACATGAAAGCAAGGACAACTATGAAAAACTTACTAGCCACAGCTTCGGCTTGATAACAAAGTTCCGTTTTTCTGTCAAGGCATAAACAGAAATTTTCGTAATTTGCTTGTTGAACTGATGAAGGAATCCCATGATTATTTTGCTACTTCCATTATCTTTTTCCAGACAGCCTCTTTCCCATAACCCGTTTTGGCTGAGAAACATATCAGTTTATCATCTGACACCCCCAAACGCTCCCCTATCTTGCGACAACGAAGATTCACCTGACTCTTGGAAATTTTGTCGATCTTTGTCAGAATAAATAGAAAATCAATACGGTAAAAATGGAGCCACTCCACAAGAGAAAGATCGTCTTCAGACGGATCCCTCCTCACATCAAAAATCATAATGACCAGGCGTAAATTCTGTCGTTCTTTCAAATATGCCTCCACCATGCCCCTCCAGCTCTTTCTGACAGAAAAAGGAACCCTTGCGAATCCATAACCGGGAAGATCAACAAAAAATAACTTATCGTTTATTTTGAAGAAATTTATCAGGCGGGTTTTGCCCGGGACGGCGCTTGTGCGGGCAAGCCTTTTTCTGTTTATAAGGGTATTGATAAGTGAGGATTTTCCCACATTGGATTTGCCTGCAAAGGCTATCTCCGGAATCAATCCCTCCGGATATTGAGAAGGGTTGGCAGCGCTTGTTGTGAACTCCGCCGATGTAACTTTCATGGATGATGCAACCTCAGAATTTAAAACAAATTTTGTAACCGTTCAAGGGTTTAATGTTCCATTCTTGTCCCCGGACTGCATTTGGGATGTGTATTTACGAGAAAAGCGTCAGCTTCGTCAGGCCTGAAACAAAATCCGGAGCCAGATTGACAATTATTTGCGAAAATGAGCATTTTTGACGAGAACTTCAGGCGCTTAGTCATAAAATTCGTACAAAATTGGCAAAAGAATTTAGTAAGCAGTCACTGAACGTCGAAATTAGAAAATAGAAATTGGAAATTTGGCCTCATGCTTTTCTCCCGAATTTCTAATTTCCAATTTCAAGCCGTGAACGGCTGCAGGCTTTCAGCTTCGAGCTTTTCCGGCTTGTCCGGGTTAGGTCTAATGCTGCCTTTGTCCTTAACCCTGAACGCTGAACCATGAACCTTTGAAGGGTTACCAGATTTTTAACGCTTCTCTCTATTAAATGATATTTCCACATAAGTCAAAATTTACGCAACCTCTTCGATTTTAGTATCTTTTCATATTTCTGTGTCGGCTAAATTTTAAAAGCATATTATTGATTCTTATTTTAACAAAACAACAAAAAAGTCTGTTAGCTAAATTTCAAAAGTGCACTGTTTAAAGATCAAAAGTAACCGTTCTTGTCCCCGGACTGCATTTGGGATGCGTATTTACGGGAAAAGCGTCAGCTTC
>JAGGSD010000298.1 GCA_021159265.1 Syntrophobacterales bacterium
CTTGAAAGTCGAAATATGCACAATTTTGTCATTCCCGTGAAAACGGGAATCCAGTCTTTTCAAGTACTTAGCCCTCTATAGATTCCCGCCTACGCGGGAATGACAGACTTTTTACGAGTGCATCAGTTAATAAACTTTTCAATTTTCCAGCGACCGGGAGAGTCATCTGAAGGTGGCGTCCTCGATACAACTGCCTGTCTCCGACAGCTATCAGAACTGATTAATGTATTATCAGCATTTACTGAAAAATGCTTTAAATCAGATTTTATATCGTCAACAGTGTACTCTATCCTGTCAGATTTCCACTTTCCCCAGGCCAGATTCTCACGTGCATTCAACTCGACGACTGCTACTTGCAGAGCTGTTTCTGAGGCATCTTGAGGAACATTAAAAAGTTTTGGGATTGCTATAGCCAGGAGAATACCAAGAATAATAAGAACTGCAACGACTTCAAGAAGGGTAAAGCCTTTTTGATTGCTTATATGCATCCTTCTAATCATTCCTTGCCTATAGACAGGAAAACTGTGGAGTAGATACCGACCAACATGATTTTCAATCTTCACTCCTTAAAAAAATAAGGAGGGGAAACACCCATCCCTCTCCTTACTTTCCCGAAAGAACAACTGTAACCGTTCACGGGTTCAAGGATTCAAGGTTCCATTCTTGTCCCTGGACTGCATTTGGGATGCGTATTTACGAGAAAAGCGTCAGCTCCGTCAGGCCTGAAACAAAATCTGGAGCCAAATCGGCAATTATTTGCGAAAATGAGCATTTTTGACGAGGACTTCAGGTCTTTAATGCTGCCTTTGTCCTTAACCCTGAACGCTGAACCATGAACCTGTGAACAGTTAGGAACAACTTAATATTTACACTGTCAATATTGTCATGAGAGCGATAGAACACCTCTACTCTCAATCATATAGCTCAACTGCTGTTACGGCGTAAAAGTTATGTTAGTAGTATCCCAGACTCCAGGTTGAGATCCATCAGCAGGTGGACCTGTTCTTGCTAATGTCGCCGTCATATTGAAATTCTTCGAGGCGATTGTAGCATTGCCAGCAGTCGGTAACGTATCAACGCCAAAATCCCCGAACATATAATATGTATTTCCACCGATTGTATCTGTTGTGGCTCCAACAACGATGGTAATATCATTGAGATCATCCAAAGTTAATGGTCTATCCAAAGTACCATCGCCATCAACATCAACATCTCCCCTTGTTTTATACTTTGACCACATCAAATTATCCCTGGCCACCAACTCGGCAACGGCCTGTCTCAGCGCTGCCTTTGCCGCATCTTCCTGCAGGTCAAAGTATTTAGGGATGGCTACCGCAGCTAAGATACCCAGAATGATTAATACGGCGATAATCTCTATCAGAGTAAAACCTTTTTGATTTCGGACAGGATTTTTCTTCATTTTACACCTCGTCTGATTTTCATCTTAATAAGTTCTTTTAGCTTTTGGCCTTTAACTATGCACTTACCGTGCCATACATGCCACCCGCCAAGATCAGGTTTCACTTTGCGGCGTAATTACAATGGGTTACTTAGTATTTTAACTGATTGAATTTTATTTAAATTTTCTAGTTACTACAAATATTGTTGGACTATATTACACATCTACAAATATTGTTGATCTTTTAGATATTTAATGATCCCCTGTAGATACATAACCCAAATTATGGTGATTTTCTCTTTTTGAAAGAGCCCGGATCGATCTCATATTTTTTGATCCTGTGCCACAGGCTCCTTTCTTTAATCCCCAGA
Organism: Syntrophobacterales bacterium; assembly: GCA_021159265.1. Taxonomy (GTDB): domain Bacteria; phylum Desulfobacterota; class Syntrophia; order Syntrophales; family UBA6807; genus UBA3084. Next base: position 1,771 of record JAGGSD010000298.1, read on the forward strand.
AGTTCTGCTGCTCTTGACTGCACGCCTCCCGTACTGATAAGCGCTTCAAGAATTATTTCTTTTTCCAGACTCCTTAATCGATCGTCAATGGATATTCCCACAGTTTCATGAGATTCCTGACCTTTATCACGATCTTGATGACCATAAGCCACTCCTTCCATTCCTGACGATGTCAAAATATTCACGGGAATATCAGATGGTTCAATAAGGCCGTTATCTGCCATCAGCGCAACCCTTTCTACGGTATTCCTGAGCTCACGCACATTCCCAGGCCACGAATAATTCATAAAGACCTGCAACGCATCTGAAGAAATTCGCGCCGGTTTCGGAGCTTTTTCAAGAAAATGACTGATAAGCAAGGGGATATCTTCCTTTCGCTCGGTCAACGGCGGCAATACAAGAGTAAAGACATTAAGGCGATAGTAAAGATCTTCTCTGAATTTCCCGGCTTCCACCATCTCAGGCAGATTTTTATTTGAAGCGGCAATAAATCGAACATCAATTTTTATTGGACGTGTTCCGCCAACCCGTTCAAATTCTCTTTCTTCCAGTACCCGAAGCAACTTGGCCTGAGTTTCCAGGGCCATATCGCCAATTTCATCCAATAAAATGGTGCCACCGTCCGCTAATTCAAATTTTCCTGTTTTACGGGAAACTGCCCCCGTGAAAGCGCCTTTTTCATGGCCAAACAGCTCGCTTTCGAGCAGGTTTTCAGGAATTGCGACACAGCTCAGCTTTACAAAAGGTTTATCCTTGCGAAGACTGTTATTCACTATACTGGATGCAACAAGCTCTTTTCCTGTCCCACTTTCACCCATGATAAGAACTGTGGCATCTGTGGAGGCAACCTTAAGGATCTGGCCGAACAACCCCCGCATGACATGGCTCTGACCGATTATTTCTGGGAAAAGTTCCTTTGCCTCGATATTACTCAAAAGATTTTTTATCTCTTTAGCGACAAGGTTGAATTGGTCAATCTCGTTAATGTTCAGGTTTTTTTTATCATCCGGATGCCCGGGGAAAATCTGCAGTTCTTTCGTCTCTTTCACAAACTTCTTCATCGGCCTTAACAATACCCAGGTTATCAGGAGGGCACACAGAAATGTAGCCGCGATAATTACGACAAGCCACAGGGTACCTTCCCCGGCTGGTTTCACACCTTTTATATAATATTTGCTGTATTGAAAGGTAATGATGCCTGACAGGACCGACAATCCCGTAAAGATAATAGGAATAAGAATATAAAGACTGATATTGTATCTGGATTTAGTCGCAAACAACTTCTTCATCATTTTATCTGAAGCTTTTTCCGAACTGTGATTATTACCTTCATTCATTTAGGTTCTAGAATCCTTTCCGGACGATCTTGGTCAAATCCCACATAGGGAGAAATATTGACAGCGCAAAGAATCCGACCACAACTGCCAATCCTACTATCAAAACCGGACCAATTGCATCTGACAATCTTTTTACGGCATACTCTACTTCATCGTCATAATGTGCTGATATCTCCCGCAACATCTCTTCGAGTTTGCCTGATTCCTCTCCTACAGCGATCATATCAACAACCATAGGCGTAAAATACTTTGCCGATTTAAGAGGACCAGATATGCCGCGCCCCTCCTCCACCCGATCTCTCGTCAGGCTGATTTCTTTTGCTATTACATAATTGCCAATCGTTCCACCCAAAATATCCAGAGAATCCAGAACGGGAACACCGCTTGACTGCAAAATGGAAAAAACACTGGCAAAGCGTGACATCATTGTTTTGAGAAATAAAGGTCCTGTAACAGGAATATTCAGGGTTAATGTATGCCACAGATACTTTCCCGCCTCGGTTTCTTTGTAATAATATCTTACAGCTATAATTATAATAATAATCCCTGTTATTATCCACTGCCAATAATTATCCAGAAACTGGTATAATAATATACAAGCACGGGTGGGCAGGGGCAATTCAACTCCGGCACGGGAGAATATCCCTGCAAATCTTGGAATAACAAAAGTAAGCAGTACGATAAAAGCAATTACAAGGGCAACTAAAACAATAACAGGGTACTGCAGGGCTGACTTGACATCTGATTTAATCTTGCGCTCATGCTCCAATATATAGATTAGACGGCCAAGTACCTCCGGGAGGGTGCCACTTTGCTCACCCGCCCTGATCATGCTGCAATACAAGGGTGAAAACACCCCTGTATGTTTAGCAAAGGCATCATAAAGGGTCGAGCCTTCTCTGAGATTTATTGTGATAGAAACAATGATATTCCTCAGTTTTTTGTTCTCTGTCTGGTTTTCCAGAACTCCGAACAACTGTATTATGGGTAAGCCCGCGTTCAGCATTGTTCTGAATTGTTTGGTAAATAAGATCAGCTCATCCGCCTTTACAGAAGTCAATCTCATCTCGATCTTTTTCCACCAGCCAAAAGATAATGCACTCCCTCCTTCTGCGATTCTGGATGGAATGTACCCTTGAGCGCTTAACATATTTTCGACCATCTCGATCGAATCAGCCATTATTTCACCGGAAACATTAGAACCACTCTGATTAATCGCCGTGTAAATGTAATTTGGCATTTTTCTTCCCTTGAACAAACAGTGATCGCTATTCACTGTTCGCTTATTCACACCATAACCGTTAATGCAGCTTCTTCAAGTGTCGTTATACCCCGGGCAACCTTGCTCGCAGCATCATCCTTTAACGTCCGTAATTTCCCTGCCCTTCTCGCTTTCTTTGTGATTTCCTGTGCTGTTCGTCCTTCCAGGATCATCTGCTGAATCGTTTCATCATTGACTAAAACCTCAAATATTCCGGTCCGTCCCCTGTAACCTGTATTCAGACACTGCGGGCAACCCCTGCCTCTCTGAAAATTGGCATTCTCCACTTTGTCAAGCCCCCAGACAGCTAGAGCTTCTTCAGGGGGCTTGTATGATTCTGTACAATAGGGGCAGTTAGTCCTTATCAGACGCTGGGCAAATGAAACTAATAAAACTGAAGAAACAAGAAACGGTTCTATTCCCATATCGGTCAGTCTTGTTATTGCCCCTGCAGCATCATTTGTGTGCACGGTACTCAAAACCTTGTGCCCTGTCAAAGCCGCCTGTGTTGAAATCCCCGCTGTTTCAGCATCCCGAATCTCACCTACCATAATAACATCAGGGTCCTGACGAAGTATTGATCTCAATCCGCCCGCAAATGTCATACCGGCCTTCCGGTTGAGTTGAATCTGACGCACCTTCGCCATCCTGTATTCCACCGGATCTTCCAGGGTAATAATATTAATATCCGGCTGATTAATCTTTTTCAATATAGAATAAAGACTTGTACTTTTACCGCTCCCCGTGGGTCCGGTGCTCAGGATCATTCCGTAAGGCCTGGCTATAACGGACTTTATCTTCTCCATGTCCTCCTCGGACATGCCAAGACGATCAAGCGTATAAACAGCAGCCCCCATATCCAAAAGACGTAAGACAAGATTTTCCCCATAAATAGTAGGAAGAGAAGAAACTCTGATATTAATTTCCTTATTTTCCATCTTTACCGTAAACCGTCCATCCTGAGGCATCCGGGATACTGCTATATCCATATTGGCAAGAATCTTTATCCTTGAAATAATCGGAAGTATCATGTGTTTCGGAGGCGATGGCACTTCATGAAGTTTACCGTCTATCCTGAAACGAAGCTGAACGGTATGTGCTTCCGGGCTAATATGAATATCACTCGCGCCTTCACGAACAGCCTGAGAAATAATGGAATTGACTAAGCGGACAATTGGCGGTTCTTCAGCCTGGTTCTGAAGCGAACTTACCTGAACTTCAATGTCCTGATGATCAGCCACTTCAGTCTCAATATTGATTTCAACCTCATTCATTTCCTCCAATTCCTTAACAAAACCAGACTGCATTCCATACGTTAGCCTGATCAACTGGTTCATTTCCCGTTCGGAAGAAACGACAGGCTCAACCTCCATATTGGTAATAGACTCAACCATATCAAGGGTATTGATATCCATAGGATCACACATGGCCACAATAAGGAGATTCTTCTTTCTTTTCAGGGGCAACACCTTATTTTTCTGGCAAACATCCAGAGGAATCATTCCTGCCACATCAGGATCTGTTGGAAACTTATCAGGACTGTATTTATCAATCTTCAGCTGTTTACTGAGAATATCAATAAGTTGATCTTCACGCACGATGCCTTGTTGAATCAGATACTCTCCAAGCCTGAGCCCCGTTTTTTTCTGGCCGGTTAAGGCACGCTCGAGTTGATCCTCCGTCAACAATTTGACATCTATTAGAATTTCACCAAGTTTTTTTCTTGTTCTCAAGATCAATTATCTCCTTAGCTTACCGCTAACCCAGCGCAAATAAATAACCTTTACACTATATCAAACCCTAACCCAGATAAACTGGAAATTCGAAATTCGAAGCACTAAATGCGAAACAAATCCGAATTTCTAATATTCAAATGTTC
>JAGGSD010000295.1 GCA_021159265.1 Syntrophobacterales bacterium
GGTTCGACTGAGCGATCGACGGACTGACGGGCGACTAAAGTCGCCCCTACCCCCGCTATTTTAATAAATGTTAAGTAATATGAAACACTTGTAACACATTTGCAGATTTGAGTTACTTGGAAGTCCACGCCGTGTCATTCTGAGGAGCGGAGCGACGAAGAATCTCAATAATATCAGATTCTTCGCTATCGCTCAGAATGACAAAAAAGTGTTTTTGTGACTTTTTACGAGTCCATTACTTTTTGACAACCAAAATTTTTCCATTGACAAAACCTATGTAAAGTTTTAGCGTAAAAACACGAAACAGGTTAAGAGACCGGCAGGAAATAAAAGTCTTATGTTTAGAAACATTATAACCATTATTATTACACTCGGTATAATTATCTGGGGGCAAATATGTGACCCGATAATGGTATAGTTTCTTAACAAAGAGATTAAAAAAAGAAAATCCGTTATCAGGTTTACTGGTAACGGATTTTCTGGTTTAAGGAGTGATGATCGTTATGAAAAAGTGGGATGTTTTGATCTATGACACAACATTGAGGGACGGAACACAGGGAGAACAGATAAATTTTTCCGCGGAGGAAAAACTGAGAATCGCGCAAAGGCTGGATGATGTGGGTTTCCAGTATATCGAAGGCGGCTGGCCGGGATCCAATCCAAAAGACATGCGCTTCTTTGAAATGGCACGGGGTGTGAATTTCAAAAATGCGCGTCTCGCAGCCTTTGGCAGCACAAGGAAAGCCGGTCTCTCCGTTGAGGATTGTCCTAACATTCAGGCATTGCTTAAGGCCGATACACATGTTGTGACCATTTTTGGAAAAACGTGGGATTTTCATGTTACGGAAATCCTGGGAATATCCCTCGAAGAAAATCTGTCCATTATTTATGAATCAGTAAATTATCTCAAGTCTCAGGGGAAAGAAGTGATCTACGATGCAGAGCACTTTTTTGATGGGTACAAGAATAATCCTGAATATGCCTTAAAGACAATACAGTCGGCTTTTTCAGCCGGCGCTGATATGATCGTTCCCTGTGATACCAACGGTGGGACACTCCCCTGGGAGGTGGAAGAGAGCATCAAATCGATAATATCTCTCGTTCCACCGGATCAACTTGGTATCCACGCACACAATGATTGCGGCCTGGCCGTGGCAAATTCCCTGTCAGCCGTTGCTCTGGGCGTAAGAATGGTCCAGGGAACGGTCAATGGTTATGGTGAACGCTGTGGGAATGCAGATTTAATTTCCATTATCGGCAATGTAGATATAAAGATGGACAAGAGATGCCTCCCTGAATCATCTATTCCATATCTTACCAATCTTTCCCGCTTTGTGAGTGATGTGGCAAATGTTCCGCCCGTTAATAGCAGACCTTTTGTCGGGCGGAGCGCATTTGCCCATAAGGGAGGCGTTCATGTAGCTGCAATTTTAAAAAACCCCCTTGCTTACGAACACACTGATCCCACAATCGTGGGGAACCAGCGCAGAGTGGTCGTTTCCGATCTTTCCGGGAAAAGCAATATAGAATACAAGGCGAAGGAATTCGGTATTTACTTGGAGAAAGATAATAACATCAGTAAAAAGATTGTCCGGGAGATAAAAAAAATGGAGGATCAGGGGTATCAGTTTGACGCGGCTGATGGTTCACTTGCGCTACTAATAAAAAAAGCAATCGGCAAATTTGAAGAACCTTTTACTCTGGAGTCCTTCCGAGTCATTGATGAAAAGATAAAGGATAAATCATATCATTCTCAGGCGACAATCAAGGTCTCGGTTGGCAATGAACACGAGATCACCGCTGCGGAAGGTAATGGTCCTGTTCATGCCCTTGACAACGCTTTAAGAAAGGTACTGCTGAAATTCTATCCGCAAATTAATGACGTGCATCTGGTTGATTTTAAAGTCAGAATACTGGAAGGTAGCGAGGGCACTGCCGCAAAAGTAAGGGTATTGCTGGAGTCAAGGGATAAAGATGAGATCTGGAACACTATCGGGGTTTCTACAAATGTGATTGAGGCGAGCTGGCAGGCCCTGGTCGACAGTATGCAGTACAAATTGAGCAAGGGAGGGTCGCGGGCAACAACCCGTTGAGATGTGACCTCTGTCAGGTTTAATCAAACAGGTTTGCCGCGTCAAAATAATAACGCGCTCTAAATTCGATGCGGTAGTCGTTCTGCTTCTCTCCGAATTCGGAGTTGTCGGACCCTGTGAGGAAACCGGCCTTCAGCCGCAATTCGAGGTTTGTAATTCCCGTATAAAGAATCTCTGGTGAAAGAGAATAACTTTTATCATTAATATTGTATATGCATGTAATAGATGGTGTGAAATAGAGAATATCGAATGGCTCTTTCTGTGTGATACGCAGGTACATATAGTCCCTCATGGGATTCTGCCTTCCATAACTGCCCTCGGTCATTGTTTTTGCCTTCTTCAGGAGTGTTTCATCACTTGACGAAACGTATGAATTGTAGCCGTTGTCCACGAGGTTGAAAAAACCCTCTATCTCTTCTCCGGTAAATCCCGTTCCGTTCCGGTAATATTCACAAATGAAGGTCGTATCAGATTCCGCGAGATACCTGATGCCCAAAAGATAACTTTTTACGTCACAAGTTGTCTCTGTTTTATTGCCGGCACTGTCGATGGTCTTTTTTGTTATGTCATCGATGTATGCGAACTCACCATGGATTTCAAAGTTTGAGGTTATATTTCTGGAAAAGTCCGCTCCGAAACGGGAAGGTTTGCTGTTTCCCTTCAGAAACATGAAATCAAGATCCGTATCATAGAGGAGAAGATAGAGTTTACCAGCATAATTTGTGTTGTTTCGCTCGCCGAATTCGCTGTTTACATGTTCATACACGGGAATCACAACGGGAGTGACGGATATGGTCTGCAGCGGTCCGGAGAAACTCTTTATGTAATCTGCCGATGCCATGATATATCCTTCAAGGGCAAGGTCGGGATCATCTGGATTCTTCGACCGGCCGATGAATGCCACGGGATTCCACGCGTAACCCTTCCCCCACTTCAGCGCTTTTTTACCTATGCTGATGTTGAAAATGGAAGATGGTTTGACGGACAGGTATCCTTCATCGATGGTAACATCCGTCCTGGATTTGATATCCGACTCCGTTGTATTTATGCTCGACCGGATATAGACCCTTGAAATCCCCTTCTCGTACCCCCCTTTCATTGAGAGCTTTAAGTCGTATTCATCTAAGTAATCTTTTTCCGGGCGGTTGTAAAAATTGAGTTTGTAAAAGGCGGCATCATGGTCAAGCCGGAAAATTTTCGGCATAAATTCCAGATACCCTCCAACAGAGTACGGCTTTTTCTCCATCTCCTTTTCAAATTCTGAAAGGTCAAAGGAGTAGTCATCCTGCGCAAAAGCAAGGAACGGTACAAGAAGCAGAATTAACGTTAGAAATTTTATTGATTTCATTTATCTGCCAAAGTTGATGCGCTCGTAACAAGTCCGAATTTCCCCTCCCCTGGTGGGAGGGGATTAAGGGGAGGGGGACGTAAGTGCATGAAATGATGTTGTATTCACCCTCACCCCAGCCCTCTCCCTTCAAGGGAGAGGGAGGATTGGTTTCTCCACCGTCAGCGGAGTGAGTCAAGATTCGGCATAAAGGTTATGGTAAAGACCTCGTCATTCAATTCTCGTGCCTTCATCTTTGCGAAGATCATGACGGACTTGTATCCCTTGTAAAGGGGGCTGTCGGTTTCGATTACCGCCGGTCGCATGATTCCGCCGCCGAAATCCGTGACATTTTTATAGTAGATGGTCTTTACGAGCATGAAGGTTTCGGTAAGGCATTCGATCCTGACGGGGACTAGTTTTTCCTTATTGACCCACATTTTCAGCTTGTCATAGGCAACAGTCTTTGTCTTTGCCTTCAGGTGCAGGATGTATTCATCGCCGATGTCCTCCATCTTTTCGACGTTGTATTCAGACGAATAGTCGAGTCGCAGTATGTCTGAGTTGTTGAATACGCCGCCGACCACAGACTGGAGACTGGTGATACGGATCGGCTTCCCCACATTCGGGATATAGAGCCACATGTTTTCACCCAGGCGGAGAGTGCTCCTCCCCTTCTCGCTTGCCGGGGAAATAAATATGGCGGCAACCTTATCTTTTCCCTTCTTTACGGTGAATAGTATAAATTCCTTTTTTTTGCCGTTTGGCTCGATGTTGATCAGTTTTTTATATGATTCGTAAGAATCGGGGTTCAGGTTTCTGTCAACCTTTTTCAGGAGTTCGTTGCCGTCTATTGCGTAAACAGGTGTTGCAAACATCATCGCTATAAGAAAAATCATGATTTTTCGCATGTTACTGCCTTCCTAAAGCCCTTTTTACAGCATCACCCACACTGCCCTTAAATTCAAAATGAGCTATGCCGCTGTCTTCCAGTGTATTAATCATTTTCGAGCCAAAGTTTCCGGCAATTACTATGATAACACCTTCCCGGGCAAGAAAATTTGCCGCCGAAGGCCCGGCGCCGCCACTTGCATCCCCGTATGGATTGTCAATAACCCCGGTCAATTTCCCCTCACCGTCAAATATAAGGTAATAAGGACATTTAGCGGCCTTATTGCTTACAGATGCCTTTGCGGTCTTATTACTGGACGCGACCGCAATTTTCATCTTTTCCATCTCGGCAGCATTGGCCATAACTGCACAAAGAAACAAGATTGCAAGGCTTATAAAAAATAATCTTCTCATATCACATTCCTCCGTATTTTCGCTTTTTCCTAACAGTCTTCAGCCTATTCACCTGAGTTACATTCCTCCTATACATGTCTTAGTGCTTCAATTGGCTCCATTTTTGATGCCTTGAACGCGGGCTGGAGACTTGCCGCCACGGATACGATAATGACGGTCACTGAAACCATGAGAATATCGGCTGCGCCGATATGGGGCGCCAGCAGCAGACCGGTCTGTCGGCCGAAATTAAAGGTAATATGGGAAATGTTCAATATGTATATTATTATACCGCCAACGACATCACCTGTGAACGCTCCGAAGATGCCGATCGAAAGCCCTTCCAGAACAAACATGGAAAGAATCTTGCCCGGCATCGTTCCTATGGCCGAAATGGTGCCTATTTCACGCATTCGTTCGTAAACCGCCATGATCATAACATTCATGATGCTGACGAGAACCATGGCGATAAGCATGATCTTGATAAAGAATGTCATGATGTCTATCATTCGCGCGATATTGTAGAAAGGAGAGAGCTTTTCCCATGTATGGACCTCGAATACCGGCTTTCCCGCCTCATTCATTTCTTTGGAAAGTGTACCCGTGAGGGATTCGTAAACGTCCTGCAGCATGCCGAAGTCCTTGAGTCTCAGTACTATCTCACTTATTTCCATCTGATCCATTCTCAGCACTTCCATGGCATCTTCAATGTGGATATAGCCGTCCCGTCCTCCCGGCCCGGTGACGCTCTCCAGTATGCCGCCGACTATGAATTGCTTTCCGTTAACGGAACCGTCCTTGTTGGTGGCAATCACCACAACCGTATCACCTACCTTTACTTTCATCCCTTTGGCCAGAAGCTCCGGTATGAGGATGTCCCCTTTCTTCAATGTCTTCTTGCCTTTGATAATTCTCGACGGCAGGAGAGGCACCGTCTTTAGCTCCATTTCAGGGACTACGCCATTCAGGCGGATATTAGTCGTCTCCACAAAATTGCTGAACAGACCGCCGAATTTTATTCGCGTTGAATATGCCTCGATTTCGGGAATGTCCTTGATTGCCTTATCAATTTTCTGCACGGCCTTCGGCGTCAGCGTTATGGTCAAGGGGAGGTTATCAATGGATGCGACATATCCCTTTTTATGGATCTGCAGGTGGCCGAGCATGGAGTCCGTAATCTGTCCGATGAGAAGGCTCTTGATCGATCCTGTAACTCCCATAAAGACCAGAACAAAGACAACGCCGACCATGATGAGTGATGCCGTCAGAAGGGTTCTTCTGCGGTATCTCATAAGATTTCTGATGGCTATCTTGAGGAGATTGTACATGGGCATTTCCTCCTGTATCAGAGACCTTTGCAAAACGTCCCCTTTTGCCCGATTACTGCGTCAAGCTCAAATTTCAATCCTCGAAATATTCAATATATGATGGTCTCGTAAAAAGCTCCATTATGCCGTTTAGCGGCATTATAATGGAAAGT
>JAGGSD010000260.1 GCA_021159265.1 Syntrophobacterales bacterium
TGTCATATAATAACAATGTGTTAAGCCACTTTTATCAAAATGACTTCCTTGAAAGTCACAAAAACACTCTTTTGTCATTCTGAGCGATAGCGAAGAATCTGATATCATTGAGATTCTTCGTCGCTCCGCTCCTCAGAATGACACGGTGTGGACCTTTTACGAAGCCGTCATGGTTGATACTGTCGTAAAAAACTGTCAATACGTAAGCTGCGTTAGTTGATTTCATATCTTGAAGCGATATCATCCCATTTCCCCTGAATCTTGAGAATGATTTCGCAAAGTTCTCTTACCGCCCCCTGCCCTCCTTTTCTTTCCGTAATATAATCAGCTGATTCTTTTGCATATTCAGATGCATCTTCAACGGCCACCGAAAATCCGACTCTTCGAAATACAGGAATATCTACGATGTCATCTCCGACATAAGCAACCTGTTCACCCGAGATTCTTTTCTTACGTAATATTTCTTCCAGATTCTCAACTTTATTTTTCGAACCCTGATAAATTTCTTTTATTCCAAGCTCCCGGGCACGGTATTCCACTACTTTTGATGTCCTTCCGGTAATCAAAACAACTTGAATGCCTGTCCTAATGAGCATCTTCAGACCGTGACCATCCCTTACGTTAAAATGCTTTGTTTCATTTCCCAGATCATCAATAATTATTTTACCATCCGTTAATACCCCATCAACATCCAGCATTAAAAAAGTGACAGATTTAATTTTTTTTACCAGTTCTTCATCAAATAATTTATTCATGCTTCACCTTTCACATTTAACGATTCCATCGATCTTTTTCAGTGTACGTAAAAGATCTGGGAGCGATTTCAAATAAAGAGAATTGGGACCATCACAGAGAGCACACTCAGGATCAGGATGAACTTCCATAAACAACCCATCGACACCGACAGCGACTGCCGCGCGAGCCAAATAGACTGCCATGTCCCTGTTGCCACCCGACGCATTTCCAGCGCCTCCGGGAAGCTGTACACTGTGGGTGGCATCAAAAATCACCGGATACCCCATTGCTCTCAACACAGGAAGAGAACACATATCAACAACAAGATTATTATAGCCGAAGCTTACGCCCCTTTCAGTCATCAGTATATTTTCATTACCTGTAGATAGCACCTTATCCAATATATGTCTTGCATCCCATGGCGCAAGGAACTGCCCCTTCTTTATATTAACGATCTTTCCACATTTTGCCATTTCCATAACAAAATCCGTTTGTCGTGAGAGAAATGCCGGAACTTGCATGATATCCAGTACTTTTGACGCTTCTTCAATTTCTTCAAAACGGTGAACATCTGAAAGAACAGGAATAGACAGTTCCTCTTTGATCTTCTGTAAAATTTGAAGTCCCTTCTTTATGCCGGGCCCCCTGTAGGAATCTTTTGAAGTTCGATTCGCCTTGTCATATGAAGCCTTAAAGATGAAAGGAATATCTAATTCCTCCGTAATATCCTTTAGAGTTCCGGCTATCTCTCTTGTTTTTTCCTCGTCCTCGATAACGCAGGGGCCTGCAATTAATACAAAGGGAACGCCTCCTCCGATTGTAAAATTATTTAAAACGATCTGTTTCATCTTTAAGCTCCTGTTAATCATTTAATGCAGCCAAGCCACAAGGACTGAGCAATGAGCAACAAGGATTAATGGTAAAAGGTTTTTCCTTGGACCTTGCACCTTGATCCTTGTTCCTTTTTCCTTGCTCCTTGGTCCTTGGTCCTTTCTAATCCCTACCTATACTTCTCCCGCAACATTTTGATTCTCATTTCGGGTATTTTCTGTGCCGCCTTTTTGGAACCGGGATTAAGCTGATACGCATTCGTATATTCCCTTAAAGCATCTTTGTACATCTTCTTTTTTTCATAAGCCATTGCAAGATTCAGGAAAACCATATCGTCTTCACTGTCATATCTAAGCGAGGCCTTATAATTTTTAATCTCCTGATCGACATCGCCTTTACGACCATAGGCGTAAGCCAGACTTGAATAAAGTTCCGCCTTCCCGGGATGAAGCTTTATCATTTTCTTATAAGCATCTATAGCCTTGTTATAATTTTTCTTTTTCAGATAATACTCTGCCAGGATTGTCAGAACCTCAACTGTTGGATTGGATGAGGCATATTTCTCGTACTCTGCAATCGCTTTTTTCTTCTTTCCAGTCTTGCTGTAGGCAAAAGCAAGATTATACCGAATCTGTTTATCCTTAACACCATACGTTATTGCCTTCTCATAGTTTTCAACCGCTTTTTTATAATTCCCGACCTTTCCATATGCAAAACCAAGATGCGCATACGCTCTGGCATATCTGGGAGAATTCTTCACAACCTTTCTGTACAAACCGATGGCCTTTTTATAGTTTCTCTTTCTTACATAATAATCGGCTAACCGTGACAGGGCATCCGTATCATCAGGTTGTAATGATATTACCTTTTCGTATTCTTTCGCTGCTTTCTTATAAAGTTTCCTTTTTTCATAAGCCACGGCGAGGTTGAAATGGATTACAGGATCTTTCGGATTAAGGGAGATAGCCTTCTTATAATTTTCGATTTCCCTTTTCCACTGCCCCAGATTTCCACTGGCAAGACCGATGTTCGCATAAGCCGTCGCATTCTTCGGTTGTTTTTTAATAATCTTTTTATACAGATCTATGGATTCACCATATCTGCCGGCTTTGAGACAGACATCAGCCAGGGTATTCATCACATTGATATCGCGCGGCATTTTTTTATAAACATATTTATAATGTTTGATAGCATCGGATAATTTGCCTTTTTTCTCGTATGCTTCCGCCAGCCGATAGCGGGCTTGAATATTATCAGGGTTTAATTTGAGAGAAACCTTGTAATTGGCAATTGCCCTGTCCCATTTTCCCAGCCTGGAATAAGCTAACGCTATACCGGCATAAGGAAAATCATCTTCAGGACTATTCCGTATTATTTTTCTGTAAACCGGAATGGCTTTGTCATATTTCTTTAATCTCATATATGCCTTTGATAATTCAACGAGGGCCGTCATATCACCGGGTTTTTGTTTAAGCACCTTTTTATACTCTGCAATCCCCCTGGTGATCTTACCTGAATTTATATATATCCCTGCCAGCGCCTTGCGTGTATTCACATCATCTTTTTTCATACTCAAGGCACGTTGAAGAAACTTAATCTGAGATTTTTTGCTCTTTGTACTTCTCGCATACCTGAGCCAGTCTTGGGGTGTAATTATTACCTTTACAGGAATGGACGCAATGATTTCGTCATGATATTTCACATGAATATTGTAACCTTTATTTTTCTTTGTTTGTTTTCGCCTTATAACTTTATCAATTAATTCCATACCATTAAGCAATGTCCTGAAATCATTTTCACTTCCCATACCCTCTATATCGGCACTGATTCCTCTCTCGAAAAGTGAGTCGGATGATACCCTTTTTAAGACAAATTCATCACGGTACGAAATCTCAAAAACATCTCCTTTAGCTAATCGATAATCCTTCCCATTTTTTTCAACATCCAGATAATAAAACTCCGGAGTATATCCCAACACAGTGGACAGAAAGGTTCCTTTTATCCTTGAAAGCGCGGAAGACCAGTCACAATATTGATACTTTGCCCCCAGATAATGATCAAACACCACACCGCCGGCAAAAGACAAAACAAGAAGAATAATGATCACCCAGACAGGCACTTTATTGCCGCCTTGTTTTTCTTCTCTCTTAATTCTGTAATAATCCACCATATCAAATTCTCCAACCTTGATCCTTGATCCTTGAACCTTATCCCTTATCCCTTTATCCTTCAGTCCTCATTGCTCATTGCTCATTCCCCGGCCCTTATCCCCTTGGATGACATTTCTTATGAATATCCTTTAATATTTCTCTCGTAACATGTGTATAAATCTGTGTAGTTGATATATCGGAATGACCAAGCATAACCTGAACAGAACGAAGATCCGCCCCTCCTTCCAAAAGGTGCGTGGCAAATGAATGCCTGAAAGTGTGGGGATGAATTTTTTTGTGCAATCCGGATTTAGTAGCATATTTTTTCACAATCTTCCAGAATCCCTGACGTGTCAGACCGTTTCCTGATCTGTTCACGAAAACAAATTTTGTTTTCTTGCCTTTCAAAAGCTTCAATCTTCCCTCGCTAATATACCTGGTCATATAGTCAATAGCAAATTTCCCAATGGGGACAATCCTTTCCTTGCTGCCTTTTCCGATAACGATAAGATACCCCACCTGCCAATTGATACTGTTGACGGTCAATGAAATCAACTCGGATACGCGAATTCCCGTCGCATACATAAGTTCCAGCATGGCCCTGTCCCTCATGCCGAGCGGCGTTTTTGCATCAGGTTGTTCCAGAAGAAGATTCATCTCATCCTTACTCAACGTATCGGGAAGACGCATCCATACCTTGGCAAGCTCAATGTTTGCCACAGGACTTTCATCAAGGATATCTTCACGGAGTAGATACTTATAAAACCCTCTGATTGCCGCAAGCGCTCTGTTACTGGAATTTGTCGTTAATCCACAATTCCTCACATAACCCAGATAGGATATAACATTATCCGATGTAATATCTTTTATACTTTTAATACCGCGCCTGTCCATAAATTCCCAATACCGGTTTAAATCCCGGCTGTATGCTTCCAGTGTATTGAGGGAAAGGCCCTTTTCGATGGCGAGGAAATTAAGATATTCATCGATATACTGATACATAATTACATTCACCTGCCTGTAATCCAAATCTAAACGATACCAGCCGGGATTGCAAGCATCATGACAAACACGATTAATAAATATTTCTTGATTATGGCCATAAAGATGGCTATAATCCATTGGCATAAAAAGAAACCAGGGAAAGGAGATAATGGTCATGCAAAAGCGATTTTCCATAGCTGAAACCAAAAACAAATTGCCATCCATTATCCATGATGTAGAAAAAGGGAATTCCGTAGAACTGACAAGGCGAGGTAAACCGGTAGCTGCATTGTTGTCGATTAAGGAATACGAACGACTGTGCGGGAAAAATCAAGACTTCTGGAGTGGTTTAATGGCAATTCGTCAGGTTATTGAAAATGAAAACATCGAGATTTCCGATCTGGATTTTGAGGGACTTCGAGATCCATCTACCGGCAGGGGGACTGAATAGAACAGATGAAATATTTGCTGGATACGAATATTCTGTCGGAGTCTGTGAAAACGGCACCTGATAAATCAGTTCTTATCATGCTTGAAAAACACCAACATGAAATTGTAACGGCAGCACTTATCTGGCATGAACTTCAATACGGTTGTCAACGTCTTCCCCTGTCACATAAACGTGATATCATTGAATCATTTCTGAATGATGTGGTGCAAAACATGTTGATTCTTCCTTATGATAAGCGAGCCGCAGCGTGGCATGCCGGAGAACGTGCAAGATTGTCATCGCAGGAAAAGATGCCTTCATTTGTGGATGGTCAGATTGCGGCAATAGCCAGTGTAAACGGCCTGATTTTAGTAACGCGCAATATTAGTGATTTTGAACCGTTTTCAGAATTAAAGACTGAAAACTGGTATGGTGCTTGAGCATATAAAAAAGTCCGGACCAATTATAAAATGATCCGGGCTTTTCTGCTGAATATTGTTACCATCAAATTATATATGCTTTGTTCAGGACATTGTTTTTACAAAACTCTCATCTTTACGGAAAATCTGAATAAGGCTTTAGAAGCTAAGTTTCTCACAAAGCATTCGCCGCTGCCAGTCAACCAGATTGATTTTTTCTTTGAGCATCTTCTTCCGCCTGGATTACATCTGCCGCCTAACATTTTCAAGATCTGCAAGCCACTCTCGAGTTGTTGCAATCAACATGTCAGCCTCATCAGGCAAGAAACCTCTGGTCAAACCATACTTCTTCTAAAGCTCTTCGATGTAAGTTATTCGTCCGACAAATGTATTACAACACATACATGGTACACCCAGTACAGATGCCTCAACAGTTACGATCTGGCTGACTCCGATATACATTGAGGCAAAGGCCAGGACATCATGCAGTTTTTCAGGAGGAAGCGGAAACCGGTATTTTTTGAACTCATCGTGCAGTTGTCCCTCTGTCGTTATTAACACCCTGAGACCTTTGCATAACGTTCCCTTTTGCCCAATTTCTGCGTCAGGCTCAAATTTT
>JAGGSD010000096.1 GCA_021159265.1 Syntrophobacterales bacterium
TGCCCCCATCGGCCTTAAACATGCTTTGTAAAAGTTACTTTCCATTATAATGCCGTAAAACGGCATAGCGGAGCTTTTTACGAATGCATCTTATTTGAATAGTTACATTATTTTTTAACTTTTAACTCGTAATTTTTCCCTCATTTTATCGATGAATAGAGTATCCGCCGCAGTTGACAATTTTGGTAAATCAATCCTCGAAAATGTTGAGGAAATGGGGAAGATTCTTCTGCTTTTCCTGTCCGCGCTGAGCTGGATGATCAGACCTCCGCTCAAATTGCGGCTTATCTTCAAACAGATGGAGTTTGTCGGGGTTAAATCCATATTTGTTGTTTTACTGACGGGTATATTTACCGGCATGGTAATGGCTCTGCAGGGGTATTATGGCTTTAGAATGTTTGGCGCTGAAAGTCTGGTAGGTTCCACCGTTGCTTTGGGAATGACCAGAGAATTAGGCCCTGTTCTTACTTCTCTGATGGTAACGGCCAGAGCGGGTTCCGCCATGGCCGCCGAGCTTGGAACGATGCGGGTGACAGAACAGATCGATGCCCTGTATGTCATGGCGGCAAATCCCGTTAAACATCTCATCGTTCCCAGAATTATTGCCGGTGTTGTAATGCTTCCTGCCTTAACAATTGTTTCAGATTTTGTGGGGATACTCGGCGGATATTTTGTCGGCGTAATTATTCTGGATATTAACGCGGGAGCTTTTATCAAAAATATTACGACGTACGTTGATCTGGACGATATTTATAACGGTTTGATTAAGGCAGCGTTTTTCGGTCTGATCCTGTCTCTGATCGGGTGTTACAAAGGATTTAATACCACGGGGGGGGCGGAAGGTGTTGGCAGGGCCACAACAGAAGCCGTGGTGCTGGCATCCATATCAATCCTGATAAGTGATTATTTTCTTACGGCGATTATGTTTTAGAAGCAAAGGATCAAGGACAAAGGAGCAAGTGACAAGGTGAAAGGAACAAGGTACAAGGTACAATGAATAACTTGAAACTTGAAACTCGGAGCGTATGATTAGACTTATTGATATTCACAAATCTTTTGGAAAGCAAAAAGTATTGGATGGCGTTAATCTCGAAATCGAGGATGGGAAGACTACTGTCATTATCGGTAAAAGCGGCGGGGGGAAAAGTGTTCTTCTGAAACATATAATAGGTCTTCTCAAACCGGACAGCGGTCAGGTTTTCATCGACGGTACGGATATTGCCAGGCTTAATGACAGGAAGCTGAACGAAGTAAGGAAGAAGTTTGGCATGCTCTTTCAGGAAGCCGCACTTTTTGATTCTATGAATGTTGGGGAAAATGTCGCGTTTCCTCTGAGGGAACATACAAAAAAGAAGGAAAAGGAAATAAAAGAAATTGTTAGAGAAAGGCTTAATGCTGTAGGGCTTACAGGTGTGGAGAACAAAATGCCCTCCGAACTGAGTGGAGGTATGAGAAAGAGGGTTGGGTTGGCCAGAGCTGTGGCCATGCTTCCCCAGATTGTCCTGTTTGATGAGCCCACGACCGGTCTTGATCCCATTATGACTGAAGCGATAAACGAACTTATTATAAATACCCAAAAGAACTTTAATCTGACCTGTATTGTAATAAGTCATGATATTCAGTCTATCTTTGAGGTAGGTCACAAAATAGCCATGTTGTATGAAGGGAAAATTATAGAGTACGGGACCCCTGAAGAAATTCGAAAATCAGATAACCCTGTTCTAAAGCAGTTTCTTTCAGGAAGTCTTGACGGTCCCATTGGTGTCATGTAGCGCCTGGGTTTCATTTTTCCCATGATCTGAATTGGAGGATAAAATGTTTTCGATTAGTACGGAAGCAAAAGTTGGTTTGTTCGTCCTGGCGGCATTGATTATATTGGGATACATGTCCTTCAGGGTAGGCGAATATGGATTTGGTTTGAAAAAGGGATATCGCGTAACAGCGGTTTTCAAAAACGCGATAGGACTTGACAGGGATGCTTCAGTCCTGATTGCAGGTGTTGAGGTGGGGAGAGTTGAAAGTATAGGACTCAAAGATGGGAAGGCGCTGGTGACAATGAGAATAATCCCCGATGTAAAATTGGAGAAGGATGTAAAGGCATCGATAAAAACCCATGGAATTCTGGGAGAGAAATTTATAGAAATCGAACCTGGAACAAGCGGTATGGAATATCTCAAGGATGGAGAGCAGATCATACAGGTGGAGAAACAGGCCGATATTGATAAACTTCTGCGTGAGCTTGGCACAATAGCCAGCGATGTAATGGAAGTAACGGCTTCTTTAAAGTCAGTTGTGGGAGGTGAAAACGGAGAAGGAAATCTCAGAGCCATACTTGCGAATACGCGAGAGCTCAGCGAAAGCCTTAATAAAGTCGTGCGGCGAAACGACGAAAGATTTAACATTATGGTTGACAGTTTGCAAAACGCAGCCGCTGAAATGCACAAAACATTCGCTGCCCTCAGCGATATCACAGAAAGGGTAAACAGGGGTGAAGGTACTATAGGACAACTGGTGAAGAAGGAAGGTGTCTTTGATAATCTTGATAAAACCGTTGCCTCCATCCAGGATATAACTGCCAAGATCAACAAGGGAGAAGGGACAATAGGAAAATTAATCAATGATGAAGAAACGGTGGATAATCTTAATGCAAGCTTAACAAGTCTTGATAACAGCATGGCAGGGATTGACAGGTATATTTCCAAGGCGGAGCAGTTCAGGACTTTCCTCAGTTACCGTGGTGAATATCTGTTTGACAGGAGCGATGCGAAAAGTTATCTCGAATTGAAGATTCAGCCGAAAGAAGATAAATTTTATATTCTCGGTATTGTTACCGATCCCAGGGGCAGACGAACCACAAAAGAGTACACATATTCGGATGGTCCTTCCCGCAAAGAAACAGAATGGGATAGAAACAAATTACTTTTCAATGCCGAGATTGCAAAAAGATACAAAGATGTTGTTCTCAGGGGCGGCCTCCTTGAGTCCACCGGTGGTGCGGGGATAGACTATTTTGCATATAATGATAACCTGAAGCTGACATTCGAGGCATTTGATTTTGATGCGGATAGAGACCCTCACCTGAAAATATTCGGTGAATACAGGCTTTTCAAGCACCTGTATCTAACAGCGGGCTGGGATGACTTTCTTAGTGATGAAGGCAATGAATCGCCTTTCGCGGGTTTTGCAATAAGGTTTGAGGATGAAGACCTGAAGTATCTTCTAACCAGTGTGCCGATTCCAAAATAAGGCTGGTTTCGAAACAGTGGATTTGGATTGGTGAAAGTGTTGACATAAAGATAAAGATGGATATATTAATTGGGACTTCTTGGAAAAATGGGAGAGGCGATATATTTCAGTCCTGCAGAAATATCTTTTATAAACGGGACATTCAGCAAGGCCGAAAAGCTGGCGGAGAAACACTTCCATCTTAGTCCCGAGGATTGGGAAACTCATAGATACGAGGTAAAAACCCTTGCAGATCTTGAGGAACATGAGATATATAACAGAGCGTTTGCACACCTTTGCAAGTACTATTATGAAAGTGAAGATAACGTCGATAAGGAGAAAAACATCCATTTTTACAGGATATGCCTTCAGGACAATAGGATTTTAAATGCTGTAGAAAGGGGGAGTTCTTTCATAAAACTGATGCCCCTCATGCTCTATATTGCCACACATGAACTGATACATATTGTTCGCTTTAACAGAGGAGAAAGCGATTTTGAAGCGCCGATGGAAGAGAAAATAAAGGAAGAAGAAAGGGTGCATTCAATTACCCGGAATATATTACGTCCCATAGCCGATAATAATCTTAATCTGGTACTTGATTGTTTCGGCAATCAATACCATATAGGAGATATATTCGACTTAACCAGGAATTAAGATTGACAGTTTAGTGAAAAGGCGAAAAAGGTGTCATTGCGAGCGGAGCGAAGCAATCTCGCACTTTATAACTTCCTGTATTAGATTGCTTCGTTGCTACGCTTCTCGTAATGACCCGGTTTATGACTTTTTGCGAGTCCATCAAAATTGATAATTGAAAGTTCAAAATTAAGAATTATATACGCAGGAGGCTTTTGTTATGCCGATTTACGAATTTAAATGTACAGAATGTGGAAAGGAATTTGAAGAGTTTCGCAGTATCACAGATGATACCGTTCCTGCCTGCAGGTTCTGTAAAGGTAAGGTGAAAAAATTAATATCACATTCCTCATTCCAGCTTAAAGGTTCAGGCTGGTATGTGACCGATTACGGAGGAAAGAAACCTTCTATGGGTGAAGAGAAACACGATGAAGCATCTTCGGATTCGCCGACAAGTAAAGAAGGTGAGACCGGTAAATCTGAGGCTGTTTCCTCCACGGAGAGTAAAGAGGGTTGATGTAACCGATTACATCCTGTTTTCGTAGTAAAGTGAGAAAATAATGACCACGAGCGCTATATCTCTCGTGGTTTTTCATCTTTGTGAATCAATAGCAATTGTCAATTCAGACAAAAGGCTTTCCAATTCAAGATTAAACTTTTCTGAAACTACCTGAATTGTATCAAAAAGGGCCTCCCAACATATACAGACACCTGCATTTTTATCAAATTTCTTGAAGACTTTTTCGGTTTCCCTGTAACGTGTAATTGTATCTATAACTATCATTTCAGGATGAATGTAAATTTCTTTTTTCGGCATGTTTTAAACTCTTTTTTCAAGGATTTCCGATAACGCTTCCGGGATGTGATGGATAACTTCTATAATCTGAGTTGCCGGTGTGGGTTTTGCGTAATGACCCGCCAGCCGGTTTGCCTTCATTGCCACTACTGCCGCTTCTCTGATCGCCATGCCCGAATCGATCAGGGCCGAAACGATACCCGTCAGCGTATCACCAGTGCCGCCCATGGCTTCAAGGGCTTCCTCCACCGGGCTATTTACCGTTTCCAGTATTCCCTGCTGGCTGGCCAGGTAATCCTGCTTTCCTTTGACCAGGAGAAAACGTGCGGCGTTGTTGTGAGTGTATGCGCGTGCAATCAGGTCAGGTACCCGGTTTTCATCATGGAGTATAAATCCGCGTGTATAGAAAGGGTGAGGCGCTTTTTCATCCGCCAGAAAGGCCAGCTCTCCGATGTCGGGTGTAAAGAGGTCGTATAGTGAAGACTTGCCGCTCATTTTGGCCGCGTACATAAATCCGGCATCAGCTATCAGGATTGGCAGTTCTTTCATTTCATGTAAGGCTTGCTGCAGGCGTTCATGCCAGTGAACAATGGGCTGCAGGTAATGAAATGTAAGGGTTTGAAAGTCAGACTGAGGCAAGTGGTCGGTTAAATATTTGTAAAGGCGCCGGCTTCCCTTTCCCCGGCCGATATCTCCGGCCAGATATCCGCAGGGCGCCGGTTGTCCGAGTGTTACCGCGGTCTTGATTGCTGCTGCCATCAGGGCAGGTGTTCCACGGTTGACGGATATGCGTTCATCACAAATGCGGATGTGGTTATCGTCAAGGGTGATTTTCCCGTCTATAAGGGGGAAATCTTCGGAGGGCGCTGTCCCTGCTATGGCTAACAACGGCGCTTTACCTCCTCATAGGCTAACTGCAGAGCGTATCCGCAGAGGGTATGGCCGATTTCACGTGGACTGGGCGCATCGGCAAGCGTTTGGCCCACCATCTCACAGGCCAGATATGGAACATCCGGACAACCACCGCCGGAAACATTTACAATATTTCCGGTTGCCTTTTCAACGGTCAGTTTCATGTTCGCCGCCCGGACCATAATGTATTCACCGAAATCCTTGATATGAAAGAGATCCACCGGTTGAAGGAGGGGGCTTGTTACGGGAACCATCTCCAGGGGCGCAATTTCCCATCTCTCCAGTGTTCTGAGAATATTCAGTTCTTCGATGAGGGGGAATTCTATTACCAGATCACAGCCGCTTTGAATCTCAGGCGGCGGTCCCATGACCCGGATTTCCCATCCTTCTTTTTTCAGGACGTTCTCCGCCTGGATAACCTCGCTGGTATTTTCAAATACCACAATCCCGCGATCGGCGTTTCCATTATCGCCCGGTGTGCCCGGCTTTCGTTTACCTTTGAAAAAACTCAAAAAAGACACAGCTAATCCTTGATGCTTTCGTAAAAAGCTCCATTATGCCGTTT
>JAGGSD010000178.1 GCA_021159265.1 Syntrophobacterales bacterium
TATTACCCTGACAATCAAATTTCACTCCCTAACCCAGATAAACTGGAAATTCGAAGCACGTTCGACTGAGCTCACGCCGAAGCCATTTTTGCCTGTCTGCGTGCCTGCCCGTGCGTGTCCGCACCTGTCTGCCGTGCAGGCGGCGCAGACAGGCAACGCACAGGCAGGCAAGAATTTTACAACTAAGTGCCTAACCCGGACAAGCCGGAACCAAACAAAATATATTTGTAACCGTTCAAGGGTTCAAGATTCCATGCTTTTTCCGTGGTTTTGTGATTCTATTTTTTTAGTTTTATTGGTTTTATTGGATTCAAAAAAATATAGCAAGTATTTTTCCCTTTGCATTTTTCCTCGTTTCTATGTACGAGAGAATTCATAAAAACAGAACAGGAAGGGAAAACATCCTCATGATAGGGTTTTTTGACTCGGGGTTCGGCGGTCTGACAGTGTTGAAGAGTGTTGTAAATCTTCTTCCCCAATATGATTATCTGTATCTTGGTGACAATGCAAGAGTTCCTTACGGCAATCGTTCTCAGAACATTGTATACGAATTTACACGGCAGGCGGTGGATTTTCTTTTCAAACAGGAATGCTCTTTAATTATCATTGCCTGCAATACGGCATCCTCCAGAGCCCTCAGGAAAATTCAACAAGAGTTCTTACCCGAAGTATATCCTGGCAGAAGAGTCCTTGGCGTGATCCGTCCTGCAGCCGAAGCGATCGTTGAAAGGAACTGTCGCAAAATTGGCATACTGGCTACGGAGGGCGTTATCACTTCTGGTATTTATATCGAAGAAATTAAGGGGCTGAACCCTTCTATTGAGGTTTTTCAACAAGCCTGCCCGCTTTTGGTACCCATAATAGAAGCGGGCGAAAAGAATTGGGAGGGAACCGATCTGATAATTTCAAAGTATTTGGGCAAATTATTCGATCAGGATGGAGAAATCGATACAATTCTGCTTGCCTGCACACATTATCCAATTTTACATGAAAACTTTGAAAGGTTAGTCCCCCCTGGGGCAACCATTCTTGATCAGGGACCCATCGTGGCTAAAAAGCTTAAAGATTACCTGACGAGATATCCCGCTTTAGACAAAAAACTCACGAAAAAAGGAAAACGGTTATTTCTTACAACCGATGCTTCGGAGAAATTTGATCATCTTGCCCGTGTTTTTTATGGCAAACCGATACACTCACAACTCATTTCATTAGAAGGTTCTTAATTTATGAAGGTTTTTTAACTTTCTTGACTGAGAAAATTAACTATGTTAGTTCTTCAAACGAGATTTGTCAGTTCACTAACCGTCCCCTTTCCATGAGCCGCAAGATTATATATATTTATGACAGAATTTACCCACTTGGATAAAAAAAATAAGTCACGGATGGTAGATGTTACGGCCAAAGAGCCTACATTCAGAGTAGCAGTGGCCAAAGGAAAGGTCTTGATGAAACCCGCTACCGTAAAAGCGATTGAAGAGGGAGAGGTATCAAAAGGGGATGTTTTCGGTGTCGCAAAAATCGCCGGGATCATGGCCGCCAAAAGAACAAGTGATATAATTCCCATGTGTCACCCCCTCGAATTGACGGGTATTGATATCCACTTTTCAAGCCACAGCAAAAGCGGAGAGATAACTATTCAATCGAGGGTCAAAACTTTTGGACGAACGGGCGTGGAAATGGAAGCGCTGACCGCCGTCAGCACAGCAGCTTTAACTATTTATGATATGTGCAAATCTGCCGATAAAGAAATAATATTATCAGATATAAAACTAATGGAAAAGAGCGGCGGCAAAAGCGGAATATTTATAAGGAAGAAATAATCCTCCCGAACTTTTTATCCTGCGACAACAGGTAATGTCAATGTCAAAAACAACTTACAGAATAAGGAAATCACTTTTAATTCCTCTGGCTATCGATACTTTTTTTCTTTTCGTGCTATTAGTAATTGTTTTTTTTACCGATGCTCACCCTGCAGAAAGAATTGTTCTTTCCGTCATCTTTATCCCTCTTGCATACTCTTTCCTCGAATCAATTTTCCGTAAAACCACCGTAGAGACAAAAGGCATTCAAATACAAAAACTCCTGAGGAGAAAAGCGCTGGATTGGAACGATATTACAAATATTGACACGATAATTTTGAGAAAAAAAATATACCTTATCCTGACTACTACAAAGGGGTTTTGCACATTATCAAATTCTTATGGCAATTTTACAAATCTGACTCGCGAGATCATTGAGCATATAGACAGTGATAAAGTAGAGAAGAGTGTAAGAGATATCATTAAACAGCCGATTCACAAGATATGGGATGTTGTGGG
This sequence comes from Syntrophobacterales bacterium, assembly GCA_021159265.1. Lineage (GTDB taxonomy): Bacteria > Desulfobacterota > Syntrophia > Syntrophales > UBA6807 > UBA3084. The sequence goes on from JAGGSD010000178.1 coordinate 2,319, forward strand.
GACATGGCTTGCAGCCATTCTCCTATTTTTTATCATTTACATGAAACTATTCGTTTCTTGATCCTGTTCCGGTAGTTTTTTTCTCAGGCCTTTTATTTTTTTGTCACAAAATTGCAAAGTAATGTTTCTATCTTAGAAAGGACTGTGGTTCCATATGAATTCACGAAACACGGACAATCTGATAAGTGAGAGTGAAACCGGCAACTCATCGTTTTCAGCCATAGAAAATATCCTGGAAAAGCGGTTTGTAGATATTGTCACTGTCCTCAGTTCGCAAAATCCCGGTAAGAGTAAATTGTATGAAGAGATTTTATCGATGGTTGAAAGAATTTTAATCACAATTGCTTTAAGACGTTCCAATAATATCAGATCGACTGCCGCCACCTTCCTCGGGATAAGCAGAAATACCCTTCATAATAAGATGGAAAAACTGGGAATAAAAATTGACAAAACAAAGGATTAGCATTAAGTAACAAAACACATTTAAGAAAAAGGGAATCAAAAAAAGGAGACATATTTATGTATTTTACCAAAGAATTGATGGATAAATCCAGCAAAATGGCTCGAAAGTGGGAGGACGAAGTTAAAAAAGCTGTGGCCCGTCATGCAGATCAGAAGGATGACTGGTCCACCGTATCATCTCTGCCAATCAACAGACTATATGGCCCTGAAGACATCAAAGACATTAATTTTGAAGAAGATATCTCCTATCCGGGCCAATTTCCTTACACTCGTGGCAATCAGGTTACCGGCTATCGCGGGAGATACTGGACTTTCAGGATGTTTTCCGGGTTTGGCAGCGCAAAAGATACGAATGAACGCTGGCATCAATTATTGGATGCAGGGCAGACAGGGCTCAGCACAGCTTTCGATTTCCCGACACTCATGGGCTATGACACGGATAATCCGAAGGCCCGCGGCGAGTGCGGTAAATGTGGCGTTGCTATTGATACACTGGAAGATTTCATGGTACTCGTTGATGGAATTCCCATGGATAAGATCACCACATCCATGACAATCAATCCTCCGGCAACAGTTCTGTGGGCTATGTATTGTGCCGCTGCTGAAATCAAGGGCGTGCCTCTCACCAAGATCGGCGGCACGATTCAAAATGACATGCTCAAGGAATTCATAGCTCAGAAGACATTTATGTGTCCGCCTGAACCATCGGTGAAACTGATCAGCGATACTGTCGAATTTGGCACTAGACATGTTCCAAAATGGAACACCATAAGTATTAGCGGTTATCATATCAGGGAGGCTGGGTCAACGGCTGTGCAGGAACTTGCCTTCACTCTTCGCGACGGGATGGAATATGTGGAGGATGTCATAAAACGCAAAGGACTCGACGTAGATGAATTTGCGCCGAGGCTTTCCTTCTTCTTCAACGCTCATATCGATTTTTTTGAGGAAATTGCAAAAATGCGCGCCGCCCGCAGAATATGGGCAAAGGCAATGCGTGACCGTTACAAAGCCAGGAATGAGAGATCATGGTGGATGCGTTTTCATACACAGACAGCGGGATGTTCCCTGACTGCTCAGCAGCCTTACAACAACGTTGTTCGCACTGCAACGGAGGCTCTTTCTGCCGTTCTTGGCGGAACCCAATCGCTCCATACCAATTCATTAGATGAGGTCTTGTGTCTGCCTACAGATCACGCCGTGCAAATCGCTCTGAGAACACAACAAATCATTGCCGAGGAGACAGGCGTTACGAATACAATTGATCCGCTGGCAGGATCATATTTTGTCGAAGCCCTGACCAACAAGATGGAAGAACAGGCGTGGGAATACATCCACAAGATCGATGACATGGGCGGAATGGTTGCCGCGATTGACAGAGGATTCCCCCAGATGGAACTTGCGGATGCGGCTTACAAATTCCAGAAACAGATTGATTCCGGTGAAAAGATCATGGTAGGCGTCAATAAATATGTCATCGAAGACGAACCGGAAATTCCCCTTCTGGAAATCGAAGACCGTATTGAGAAGGAGCAGCTCGACAGGCTGAATGGGGTCAAAAGAAAGCGTGACAGCAAAGCAGTCAAGAAGAGCTTGGGTGACATGAGGAACGCTTGCAAGAAGGCAGAGAATGTCATGCCTTACTGCATCGAGGCCGTGAAGAACCTGTGTACTCTTCAGGAGATATGTGATGTCTATCGCGAAGTTTATGGCGAATATCGTGACCCCGCAATGTACTAACAGAACGATTCAGAGAGGAAAATGATATGGCAAAAAGAAGACTTCGTATAATGGTAGCCAAACCCGGGCTTGACGGACATGACCGGGGCGCCAGAGTCCTGGCAAGATGTTTCCGCGATGCGGGATATGAAACGATTTATACAGGTTGTCACCAGACTCCGGAAGAGATCGCCGCAGCAGCAGTCCAGGAAGACGTTGATTGTCTGGGATTAAGCTGTATGTCGGGGGCACATCGATTTCTGTTCCCGGAGACGGTAAAAAAATTGAGGGAGCTGGGCGCCGATGACATCCAGGTTATCGGTGGAGGCATCATTCCGCCCGCAGATTTTCAGTTACTCTATGACGCGGGACTTAAAGGTATTTTTGTGCCGGGCATTGCCCTTGATGATATCGTAAAGTGGATCGAAGAGAATATCGTTCCAAATATCAAAGATTAAATTATTTGGTTTTGATTCTCATTCACGGATTGTAATGAAGAGGAAAAAAATTAATGGAAATAACGAAAAAAGTGTTGGACGGAAATGTTCGCACCGTATCCCGTCTTATAAGAAATCTGGAAGATGGTCTTCCCGAAGCAAGAGCAACGCTGAGAAAAATCTTTCACCATACAGGGAAAGCCCATGTAATTGGTTTTACCGGTTCCCCGGGAGCGGGTAAAAGCACTCTTATCGATGCTATGATAACGGAGATCAGGAAAGGAGGCAAGACTGTTGGCGTACTTCTTGTGGATCCGTCCAGCCCGTTTACGGGTGGTGCGATTCTTGGTGACAGGGTCCGTATGCAGCGTCATTCAACTGATCCGGGTGTATTTGTGAGAAGCCTGGCTACAAGGGGCGCTCTCGGAGGGCTCTCCAAGGCTGTGGGTGATGCTATACATATTCTTGATGCCATGGGGAAAGACTATGTCATCGTGGAAACCGTCGGCACCGGTCAGCAGGAAGTGGAAATAATAAATCACTCTCACACTGTTATTGTTGTCGCAATTCCCGGTATGGGCGATGAAATCCAGGCAATCAAAGCAGGAATCCTGGAAATTGCGGACATATTCGTGATCAACAAGGCAGACCGCGATGGTGCAGGTAAGCTTTATCAGGAACTAATGTACATGCTCAATATGGCGGATGAATTCCCCGGAGGATGGCGTCCCCCTATTATCAAAATCGAAAATATGTTTGATGCCGATTCATTTAGAAAAAGTCTCATAGAATTGATTGACACAATTGACCAGCACTATAAAAATCTCGTTGATAATAATCTGTTAGGTAATCGAATTCGCCGCAAGGCAACGTTAGAACTGACTGAGGCCCTCCACGCGGTCATTCTTGACCCTGTGTTAACAAAACTTGTGGAATCCGGAGAAATGACACAAATGACCGATAAGGTATTAAATAAAACCGCTGATCCATATACCCTTGCAGAAGAAGTAGCGAAAAAGTATTTAAGGAAATTGTAGCTACCCTAACCCGGACAAGCCGGAAAAGCTCGAAGCTGAAAGCCTGCAACCGCTCACGGCTTGAAATTGGAATTTAGAAATTCGGGAGAAAAGCATGGGGCCAAATTTCCAATTTCTATTTTCTAATT
>JAGGSD010000370.1 GCA_021159265.1 Syntrophobacterales bacterium
AAAACCTTTGAAAATATTGAGGCCCGAATCTAGTGTTCAGACATAGGACTGGGAAGTGGGGGCAGAGAATCAGGCCGGGCAGGCGGCTGCCTGCTGCCAGAAAGGCTGGCGAAACCAGCCTGATGTTTTGGTTCCATCCTACCCTTGGCGCTGATGAAATGCGGGATACCTGCCGGGTGGTGGAAAAGGTTATGCGTGAGGCGCAAAGACGCTAAGGTAACAAACAGAAGATAGGAGGCGGGAGACGGTGGATGTATTTCCATTTAATGAAATTACTGCTAAGCTGAATCATGATCAGGATGTAACGACAACAGGCGTAACCATGAGCCGTCACGATATGCTATTCCCCGAAATCCCTTGCCGATTCGAAAACTGTAGAGCTTGTTACCTCCCGGGCCTTTTTGTGATAGAATAATTTCCCATTTTAGACCATAATCCGAATATACTTGTTGCCGTGTCATGTTTGCCAATTTCCGCAAAGTATTGAGGGTGTTGTGCTGATCACTTTTGAACAAATTGAAAAGCAGGTGTTGAAAGACAGGATTGTCCAAATCTAAACGTATGTGTTGATCTGTTTTCCGGTTCATCATTTGATCCGGGCTTCTAATTCCTCAAAGTTTGTACCCTGGGGCGGATTTTTTTCCGCCCAGGCAGTTGCTTCGTTGAGTTCGGCTTGGACATCCGGCTTGTGAAGCCACCTTTCATTAACGGGAATAAAGCGACCCAGCTTGACAATCCAAATGCCTGTGTCGATTTCATCCAACATTACGGTTTGACCCGCATATTTTTTGCCGAGGGAGATCCGCCTGTTGCTGCCGACTTTTTACGAAGGCATCATCTCTGTGTTATGCTCAAAAAATAATCCTCGGAATATCAACTATATGCTTGCGGTCTTGGGCGAACTCAGTCGAACCGTTATTTTTTTCGCATGCCCTGTCTGCGTGCCTGCCTGTCTGCCGTGCAGGCGGCACAGGCAGGCGCAGACAGGCAACGCACAGGCAGGCTTGATCTTAAACGAAAGTCTTCATAAATCAACAGAGTCAGTAATAGAGGGGTAATGAATAATAAAGATCTGATATTATCCATAGATAATGGAACTCAAAGTCTGAAGGCTCTCGTCTTTGATCTCGAAGGCTCCCTCCTCGCTATGAAAGCAATTCCCTTTCAGCCTCCCTATTTTTCGAAACATCCCGGATGGGCGGAACAGGATCCTGAAGTATTCTGGCAGACACTCTGTCAGGTCTGTCAAAGCCTGTGGCAACAGGGAAAAATCAGCAAAGAGCGCATCGCCGGCGTTGCTCTCACCACCCAGAGAGGAACGCTCATCAATGTGAACAGTGAAGGGAAACCTCTTCGTCCTGCCATGCACTGGCTGGATCAACGCAAAACTTATGGCCAGCCTCCAATTGGCGGTGTATGGGGATTATTCTTCAGACTTTTTCACATGAGCGATACGATTGCTTACTTCCAGACAGAAGCGGAAGCAAACTGGATTCGCACATACGAACCGGACGTGTGGAGAGATACACACAAATATCTTCTCCTGTCAGGTTATCTTACGTATAAACTTGTCGGAAAATTTGTTGATTCCACAGGCTGTCAGGTCGGCTACATCCCTTTTGATTACAGACACCTGCGCTGGGCCTCCAGTTGGGATTGGAAATGGAAAATTTTGCCAGTAGATCCTTTATCACTTCCCGATTTGATCCCACCTGGAGAAATCTTGGGAACTATTTCCGAAATTGCTGCCAGGGAAACGGGAATTCCCGCCGGATTACCCCTCATTGCAGCCGCGGCAGATAAGGCATGTGAGGTTATAGGATCAGGTAGTCTCGATCCTTCCATCGGCTGCTTGAGTTATGGGACGACTGCCACCATTAACGTAACACACAAAAGGTACGTCGAAGCCATACCTTTACTGCCCCCCTACCCCTCCGCTATACCGGGATACTATGCGGTTGAAGTACAGATTTATCGTGGCTTCTGGATGGTTAGCTGGTTCAAAAGAGAGTTCGGGCATTTGGAGCAACAGGAAGCTGCCGAAAAGGGATTGGAAGCCGAAGGCCTTTTTGAAAAACTCATAGAGGATATTCCCCCCGGTTCCATGGGCCTTGTGCTGCAACCTTACTGGTCACCGGGATTAAAACTGCCGGGGCCTGAAGCCAAAGGAGCCATTATTGGGTTCGGCGATATTCACACGAGGGCGTCTTTATATCGTTCAATTCTGGAGGGAATAGGCTATGCGCTCAGGGAAGGAAAGGAGCGCATAGAAAAGCGGACAAAGATTCCCATTACGACCCTTCGTGTATCGGGTGGCGGTTCGCAAAGCAGAAGCGCTGTGCAATTAACGGCAGATATCTTCGGGCTTCCCACAGTCAAATCTCATATCTATGAAAATTCAGGACTCGGTGCTGCCATAGACGCCGCCGTCGGGCTTGGTCTTCACCATGATTTTGAAACGGCGATCAAGGCCATGACCCATACAGGTGAAGTCTTTGAACCGAATATGGAAAATTACTCCATTTACAACGAACTCTACCAGGATGTTTACAAAAAAATGTACAAACGCCTCAAACCATTTTATAAGCGTATCAGGGAAATCACCGGCTACCCCAGGTAAAAAGTCATTAGCGAACCTCCCGGCGATGATTGAAATTCTCATCAATGACTCTGTTGATTTATGATGTCGGGCTTATTGAACAATGGTTATAGACAGCCCGTGGGTGAGTTACAGGCTGTCTATAACGTTACTGATATTAAGCTTTAAATTCGATGGTATCTCCATTACCGAGATAGGCTGTATCCTTGGAACGGAACCGCGCCGTGCCTTTCACAATAGGATATCCTGCTTCTATGAACTTCTTGGCAGTAACAATTCCGGTGCAATGGTTGCAACCGATCTTCTCGAATCCGTACTTCCCCAGTGAAATGACAAGATCATCATACTTCGGATCCCAGTCTTCAAAGGGAGAAATATGCAGGCCACCATAAACGCCGTAATTCTTTTCGTACTTGATGTTCCTGCGAGCCGTCTCGGCAAACTGGATAATACTTTGATGACAGCATCCGGTCACTGAAACCAAGCCCTTATCCTTGATATTAAAGTACAGGGACTGTTCTCCATAGACCCGGCAGATAATAGGAATTGGGAACACATAGGTTGCAAAACCAGGGAAAATCGGATGCAATCCGGGTTTGACATAAGTGACCTTACCCCTGTGTCCGCTGTCTTTTATATACTGTCTTCCTTCCGGATAGAAACCATCGGGAACATACAAAGGTATTTCAGGATCATACTTCATGGTTACCGGAAGGCCCCAGAAGTGATCAAAATGCTCATGGGAAATTATGAGACGATCGATTTCCTTATTTGCAAGCATTTTGTCAATTCCCTCACGCTTGAAACACTTATCTGTCCAGCCGTAAGACCAGCCGCTGTCCAAAAGGATTTTCTTGCGGGATCCGTCCAGAAGTTCCACATCAATAAGACAGGAATAGCCCCCTGCGTTTTCGGGATGCACGGCATTTTCCATCTGAAACTCATGGGCCTTTTCCAGGTTATTCGGGAGCCACTGTTTGATCTCTTTGATACCTTTTTCGTAGGAACCCTTGCCGAGCTTCCCATTCTTTTCGGTAAAGGGGGGCCAGTTATACTCATACTGATTGACCAATAGTCCTCCTGCCCCTTTAATGTCGCCCATCAGGTCGGCATTGTTAAACCAGCTTGTTTCACTGATATTTGTAATCTTTATACTTTTGCACTCTCCGATATCAATATTTTTAGACACAACTTTTGGAAAATGTCGCTTACGCCATGGAGAATAGGAATAGATTCCCATAGCACCGATAAATCCGGCAGCTCCACCCGCGGCAAGTCCCTTGACAAAATCGCGTCTGTTCATGCCTTGTTTTTCTTCGGTTGCCATTTTAGTTACCTCCTTATATGAACATCCAGTTTAGCCTTCCCAGAATTGGCAAAGCCCAGACCACGAGAAAGTATACTGCAACACCTAAAACTATCCCTGCATAAATCCCTGCCTTGTATTGTGCGCTCATCTTTATTCCTCCTTATTTAAGTTGTTTCGGACTCCTTGACTTTCTTCCACCCCGGCCAGTTATCCATAAACCAGTGGTTGATCAGCATCAAATTGATAAGCCAGATAGTGGGAATCATGGGAAACTGCTGTGGATGAGAATAGCCCTTCTGGGTTCCCAAAGTCAGAGGGCTGATATTGTAGTAAATCCAGTACACAGCTATCCCGCCAATAATGGCAATGAGTGTACGGATCAGCCAGTTAACCGGCATACTGTACTTGGTGGGCCAATTACGGCAGTAGAATGTGAGAAACAGAGCAGGGAGAAGGAAGAAGACCATCATTTCACCTACATGGAGCCAGCGCCAGTCAGGAGCAAAGAGTCTGCGGGTGCCGCGGATAGCCGGACCCCACCACAATTCCTGAGCAAAATAAAGACCGAAAAAGAAGGCCCATGCTATGGCGATAATGCCAAAAAAACTAACAATCCTTCTTGTCCAGTCATGTTTGATAATCCTGAATGGATACCGTTCCCAGATCGATTCGGTTAACCACACAACTATGGTACAACACATGATCCAGGCTACATGAAAGTTTCCACTGACAGTATTAGCAAATTTTTCCCAGTAGGGTGGTGCTATAGAAGAAAAATACTGCCACGGATAATAAAGGATTCCCATGTGTGAATGCATGGTGCAGAGATAAACAATAGTGGCGATAAACATGGTGCAGATGAGCACGGTAATTCCCAGAACCGGTTGTTTCAAGTCCTGCCACGGCGCCATCTCCATCGCTACAGGCCAGGATGGGCTTAACCAGGAAGCTATTGCCGCAAACATCAGGCAGGCCAGGGCCGCGTACTCAATAGCAAAAAACTCGGTGACACCTGGGAGCTTTATGAGCTGGGCGGGGTTGAAGTAGGCCATAGACAGATTGCCGAGAAGTCCCTCAAAAACGCCCTTAATCAGCACCATCAGCACAACCCATGTGATAAACGTCATCACGGTTGCCTTTACAAGAGGGTGCCAGTTATCAAGTTGACTTCTTTTGAAAGGCCAGTAGTAAAAAAGATAAACCTGCCAGATCAGCACGATCAGAATCCAGCGGGTGTACATATATCCCACATAGGGGGTATACATCCGCATCAAACCCCGTGGATCTTGAAAGATCCACCATGTAATATAAAAAACGACTAAAAGAAATAATGTGTTAACAATTTGGGGCCATGGCGCCGGCCATCTTGGAACCAGCTTGCGCTCCTCCAGATATCCCTCGCCAAAACGTTCTGTAGATTTGTCTTCCATTCGAAAACCTCCTTTTCAAAAAAGTTTAACTGAATGAGATTCCTGCCTATATTTCTGCTTTACCTCCTCTTTCATCACCTCCTTCCTTATAGCCTTTCAGGCTTCTTTTCTGCCGCGAGAATATCTCTCTCGCAATTTCAACTTTATCCTTGCCATCGGTTTGAATCCCCTGCCTGATTGCCTCTTCCATAAGCAACTCACCCGACTCGGAGATAAGAGGATAGCAACTCTCGAAAGATGTAAAATAATCGTCCTCCTTTTTTGAGGATATTTCGTCCTTATATGGACCAGCTAATTCATGGAGGAGTTTAGCAGCTTTACCCCAGATATCATTTGTCAGAAACTTTCTTCTGCCAGTGTCCATGGCTATTACTATCCTCCAATCAGCTTATTCGGATAACGCCGATTGTTTTCTGAATAATTAAGGCTTTTGGGATTGCGCAAAATCTGCGTAATTGAGTTGAGACCAGACTTTTATACTCTCGAAAGGAAACCATCATCTCTGAAGCCTCCCGAAATCGGGTTCGGATAGGTTTATACAGAAAGCTCAAAGCACGACTATAAAATACGATCTAATGGCATCAAACAAGCAGATTATTAATATGAGACCTTTGCAGAATGTTCAATTTTGTTCAAGTTCAAGGAAGGCGAAGATTTTA
>JAGGSD010000049.1 GCA_021159265.1 Syntrophobacterales bacterium
CGGGAGGTTAAAACCTCCCCTCCCCTCATTTATTGGAACTCTTTTAACCGTGAACTGTGAACCCTGGCGCAGACCTGGCTTCCCGGTCCCATTGCGTAGAAACTCCGGGCGCAGCATTCAGTGCGATTGTGCGGGGATGCGCATCAAGTCGCGCCAGGGCAGGCTTGAACCTGTCAACCTGAGTAGTTACCTATATTCAATGTCATTGATTTAAGCGATTTTATTATTAATCACGCCGTAGAGCACAAAGCATTTTTTCTTTACCTTCGTGTTCTTCGTGGTAGAAAGATATCACAGTAAGCGCCAAGGCATTCTGGAGTCAACGACTTTGGGAAATTTCCGCTTTTCTCTCCTTACATAATTTCTTAATCCGATCCAGGATTTTGTCGGCAACCCTTTTTTTATTCATGATGGGTAACTTTCTCACATCTCCCGATCTATCAATAATCCTTACACTATTCGTATCATACTGAAACCCGGCGCCGGGTCTGGTCAGGTCATTTGCCACGATAAGATCCATATTTTTTGAAACCATTTTATCATAGGCATTCTTAAGGAGGTTATCCGTCTCCATGGCAAAGCCGACCAGTATGCGATTCCCCTTCTTTTTACCAACTTCAGAAATGATATCAGGATTCTTCTCAAGAGAAACATTGAAAGGACTATCCTTCTTTTTTATTTTTGAATCAGAAAGGACAGAAGGACGATAATCCGCCACAGCCGCCACTTTAATAATTACCGTTGATTCTTCCAGGTATTCCATTACAGCGTTCCTCATCTCCATGGCAGTCGAGACTTGTATAAATCTCACACCCGGGGGCACGGGCAGTAAGGTAGGCCCACTTACTAATATAACATCTGCTCCTCGTCTCTTAGCCATTATCGCAAATGAATACCCCATCTTACCCGATGAATAATTTGATATGAATCTTATGGGATCAAAGGGTTCCCTTGTAGGACCTGCTGTTATCAATATTGTCTCTTCCGCTAAATCTTTTTCTGTCAGAATTGTCATAACTTCTTCTAAAATATCTTCAAGAGGAGGAAGCCTTCCTGAACCTTCTGTTTTACAGGCTAATTCACCATAACCCGCTTTCATTACGAAATAACCTGCAGAAGAAAGTTTTTCAATATTTGTCATGACAATTTCATTCGTATACATATTTGTATTCATGGCAGGGCAAATCAGCACCGGCGCCTTCGTAGCCATAACAAAGGTTGAAAGTAAATCATCTGCAATTCCGGATGCAATTTTTCCAATGATATTCGCTGTTGCAGGAGCAATCACAACAATATCTGCAGCATTCGCCAAAGAAATATGTTCTATCTCACAATCTCCGGTTAAAGAAAATGTATCAGTATAAACGGGGTTCCCTGTAAGTGTCTGGAGAGTCAAAGGCGTTATAAATTTCGTCGCATTTTCTGTCATAACAACCCTTACATCGGCACCTTGCTTTATGAGCAGTCTAGTAAGCTCTGCCTGTTTATAAGCAGCAATACCACCCGTTATCCCCAGAACAATCTTTTTACCTTTCAACATTGATTATACTTTCCTTTTTAACAAATGATAATCACAATCGGACTATCCTGCGAAGTCTGTAAGTTGCCTGATTCCCCATACACTAAAAGTTATACCAAAAAAAATAAGCATAGATGCGCAAGCGCCTACGATTCCCCTATATGTTCTACCGCTTAAAGAGCTTTTCCCCCGTGAAACCAAAAAAGATACCATGCTATACCATGAAAGATCCGCCAGGATATGGCCTAAAAAAAAGATTGATATTCCAATCAAACCAAACTTCATCGATATAACAACATAACCCAGCCCAATTGTTGCCCACCATATTATCCAATAGGGATTTGACAGACTCATCAGAATACCGGCGAATACAAGACCACCCCAGACATCATGTTCCCTGTGAAATTCCATTGTCACACACTTAATATCCTTCATCATACGAAATGACATCCACAATAAATAAAATCCTCCCAGCATACCGATAATACCAAGGAATATCGTATTATTTATGAAATTAGCGAATCCGACGACCAATAACGCAATCAGCCCTATTTCGAGCAAACCGTGACCAAGCACAATCATTGGCCCTGCCCAAAAATTTCTCTTCATACTTTCAGAAATCGTGGCGGACAGCACCGGCCCCGGAACTACTGCCCCTGAGAACGCTATAGCAAAAGATGACATGAATATACCGGTTAAATTATCCAAAGAAAACCCTTGAAAAATATTATTAAAATATGTGCTCAAAGAAATATAACAGGTCTCATAAATGAGGTCAATAATTTATACTTAAGCACACCGGTTTCATTCTTGCAATTTAAAATCTCACCCGGTATACTCGCCGGATTGAAATTTATCAGTGGAGAAACAGCCTATGAACAAGTTTTTGAAATATATGAGTATATTTACAGCATTAGTATTAGTGAGCGGCGGAATATGGTTTTTCTTAACTTACTACGAGGGAGAAAAACCAGTAATTGTAATAAGTGAAGCATTAGACTTAATAGGACAGGAAAAAACCCTGGATATTACCTGCACAGACAAGAAATGCGGATTAAGACATATTAAGGTGACAATTACCCAGGATGGTAAACAGCATATCCTCGATACTGTTGATTTCAGTCAGAGAAGAATAGCCGAACACACCATGACTATTGAAATAAACTCAAGAAAACTTGATCTTCACGACGGAAAAGCCACATTGGACATCCTGGCAGTAGATTATTCCCTCCGAAAAAATAAGAACATTATGAACTTGAATGTGACCATAGACACGATCCCTCCTCAAATATATCCGGTAAGCTCCTCTCATAACATCAATCCGGGGGGTTCATGCACCACAGTTTACAAAATACCTGAGAAAATCTCAACAACCTCTGTCTATGTTAATGGCGATCACTTCCCTGCATACCCTGTCAAACTCTCAGGCAAATTATACTATATTTGCTACTTCGCAATTCCTACTAATGCCACAAATAAAAATATCAAACTTGGTATTATGGCCCGGGACAAGGCTGGAAATATATCCACGATCAGCATACCATTTCATATCAGGAAAAAAACATTTCGAAAAGATAACATTCACATCAGCCAGAATTTCCTGGAAAGAAAAATCCCGGAGTTCCGGAAGATGAACGATGAATTGAAGGGGGGTACGCTATTAGAATCCTTTATCTATATAAATGAAAAATTAAGAGCAGACAACTTTGAAACCATTCAATCCGTCTGTAAAAAAACAGAGGTAAAACAACTCTGGCATGGAGCCTTTCTCAGGATGAAAAATGCCGCCACTATGGCCAAGTTCGGGGACAGGAGGACATATTATTACAAGGGTAAAAAGATAAGCAAAAGTATTCATATGGGGGTTGATCTCGCCTCCACAAAGAATGCTCTCATTGAAGCATCCAACAGTGGTACCGTTGTTTTTTGCGGTTATCTGGGAATTTACGGAAATGCTATTATTATCGATCACGGCCTGGGGTTGTTCAGTTTTTATGCTCATCTTGGAATGATAAATGTCAAAAAGGGCCAACCGGTTGAAAAGGGAGAACCAATCGGGCAAAGCGACACGACGGGTCTCGCAGGTGGTGACCACCTCCATTTCGGTATTTTCGTCGGAAACAGATTTGCCGATCCTCAGGAATGGTGGGACCCGCACTGGATAAGAGATAACGTTGAAAGGAAAAAGGAACGAGGATCAAGGATCAAGGTTAAAGGTACAAGGTACAAGGTACAAGGATTAAGACACTGCTTGACCCTAATTCCTTAATCTTTTGTCCCTGGTTTAATTCAAAATTAAACATTCAAAATTCAAAATTGTCTTTATATTCTTGCACCTTGCACCTTGCACCTTTAACCTTGTTCCTTGATCCTTGTCCCTTTATCCTTTGACCTTGTTTATATCCCTGTGTTGCAAATTTACCTGATAACCTCTCTCTTCAAAATGTTGGCCTAATTGATTGATGATAACTACAGACCTATGCTTTCCCCCGGTACATCCGATAGCGATATTGAGATATGTTTTTCCCTCTTTTTCAAAAAGGGGGGTTAAAAAAGAGACCAGATTGAATAACACATCGAGGAATTGCTTGCTCTCATCACATCCCAGCACATAATCTTCAACTTTTCTATCATTGCCATTAAGATCACTTAGATCCTTTACGAAGTATGGATTCGGAAGAAATCTCACATCCAGCACAATATCTGCATCATGAGGTAATCCATACCGATATCCAAACGACGTTAAATTGACAACAAGCCTTTTACCGGAAAATGGTAAAAGATAGTATCTCTGGATAAGTTCCTTTAATTCATGAACATTAAAGAGGGTTGTATCAATAACATTATCAGCCATCTGCTTCAAATCGGTTAACTTCTCTCGTTCGAGTTGAATGCTCTCAAGGACTGTCCGTTTCTGCGAAAGAGGATGAGTCCTCCTTGTTTCACTGAACCTGTGCAAAAGAGAATCGTCACTCGCTTCAAGAAATAATATTTCAATATGATACCCCTCTGACTTTAAACCCAAAATAATCTCCGTATGTTTCTCGAGAAAATACTTTCCTCTAATATCCATAACGAGAGCTATCTTCGAAATTTCGCTTGCCGTTCCAGATTGTATTTCTAAAAACTTTGGCAAAAGGACAACGGGTAAGTTATCAACACAAAAGAACCCTATATCTTCAAGGGCTCGAAGCGCTGTGCTTTTCCCCGAGCCTGAAAGTCCGGTGATAATAGTTATGCGGATGTTTTTCATATTGGTCCTTCTCCAATTTAGTTAGAGAAGATGGGTTAAGGATTTGTTTTCTGAAGGCTTTACCTGTCTGCGTGCGGACACGCACAGGCAGGCAGAGAGATTGCGGAAAAACGCCCTTTCTGGATGGGAACTAGATACATGTTCTGTTCTTTTGATCTATTAAAGAATATATTTCATCCGATGTTTGCATTTTCATGAGATCGTTTCTAAAAGTTTCTTCTTTCAGCATCCGGGAAATCTTTGCGAGGGCTTTCAAATGTTGACCTGCTGAGTTTTCGGGAGCCATCAGCAAGAAAAAAATATGAACAGGCTTTCCATCCAGGGAATCAAATTCGATACCTTCCTTTGATCTCCCGAAAGAAACAATGAGATTTTCAAGGCCTGGCAGCTTACCATGAGGTATAGCTATCCCATCGCCTATGCCCGTACTCCCGAGCTTTTCCCTTTCTAGCAATACCTTAACCATGGAATCAGTGTCTATATTAAAATTCCCCTGCAAAAAAACTTCTGATAATTCAAAGAGAACTTCCCTCTTTGTCTTTGATTTTAATTCTTCGATGATGAATTCTTTTTTTAACATATCTGTGATATTCACAATTATCATTCTCCCCCCGAGTTTCAGCTTTTTACCTCGATCAGGCCATAATTGCCATCATCAGATTTATAAATTACATTCATTTTTTCAGAAGACGAATCCCTGTATACCACAAACCTGTTTCTTGATTCTTCAAGTTGCATAATCGCATCATCAATAGACATGGGTTTCAATACAATCTTCCTTACTTCTACTATTTTCGGCTGGTCTTCATCTTCTTGATAACTTTCGGATGACAGTTCATTCATGGTCGCAGTTTCACTTTTTATTGCATTTTCCTTGCGATTTCTTATTTTTTCTTTGTGCTTTTTTAATTGTCGCTCAATTTTGTCTATAACATTATCAATCGCAACGATCATATCCTTGGCTTCTTCTTTGCCATTGAGATTTAACCCTTTGGCCAGTAAATTTATTTCAGCCACATTTCTAAATTTCTCTACGGAGAGTATTACCTTGACTTCTATTGGTTTATCAAAATATTTTTTTAATCTGAGCAATTTTTTATTTACATGTTCTTTCAACCAATCTTCCGCTTCTGTATTTCGGAAGGTCAAAGAAATCTGCATAACCTATCCTCCTAACCCAGATAAACTGGAAATTCGAAATTCGAAGCACTAAATGCGAAACA